>VSPW01000201.1 GCA_009775535.1 Muribaculaceae bacterium | reverse complement strand
AAGTAGTGCTGATGGTGTGAACTTATTGCAAATCAATAATATATAGTATCTTCAATATTAAAACGCAATGATATGTTAAGCGAGAAAATGCAGAAGGCTCTTAATGAGCAGATCAATGCCGAACTGTGGTCGGCCTATCTTTATCTTTCAATGGGGATGAACTTTGAGGCTGCCGGATATCAGGGCATCGCCAATTGGTACAAGGTGCAGTTCAAGGAGGAGCAGGACCATGCTATGATTTTTATGAATTATTTGAACAGCCGTGGCGGGCGTGTGGAGCTTGTGCCTATCGCAGCTGTGGATACTGTATGGGAGAGGCCTATTGATGCGTTTGTTGCGACCCTGGAGCATGAGCGTAAGGTGACGGCCATGATCAACAATCTTTATGCCATGGCTGAGGCCGAACATGACTATGCCACACGTGACAAGCTCAATTGGTTTGTGAGCGAGCAGGTGGAGGAAGAGGAGACTGCCAAACAGTATATCGACAAGTTCAAGCTTATAGGCGAAAACGGTATGGGGCTTTATATGCTTGACCAGGAGCTGGGTGCTCGTACGTACAGTGTGCCAGCGCCGTTGGCGTCGGCTGAATGACGGCCAGCCGGCTGGTATTTATAGGAATTGCAGCCCTGTGCCGCGGAGTGTTTCCGTGGGTATAGGGCTGCCCTCTTTTGTTTTGGCAATCATGAAAATCATATCGATATTTATTATGGCATGTGCCTGTGTGTCTTGTTCCGGTGGCAAAGCCGGGATACAGGAGGTGGTGCGGCCGGAAATCCCGGCTGATAGCAGTGGACCGATGGCATCGTATATGCCTATGGCCCAGATTTACCGTACGTCCGGTGACTATGACTGCAATGTGCCGGTGGCCCTTGATGCGTCAGGGACAGGGATTGTCTCGTTCCCTGCGCCTTCAGACCTGTCCGCCCAATCTGAGCCCGTGAGGCTGGAGGGCGGCTACCTGCTTGACAGGCGTGGTGTGTCGGCAAATACGGCGTTCATTTCATATACGTATAAGGAGTATTCAGCCCTTGCAGCCCCTCCATCGCTGAAGGAACTTATGGCATCGGTAATTCCTGGGGCCAGGGTCGTGGAGATTGTAAGCCTGCCTGTGACCACGCCTGTGGCTGTTGCGGATACGGTGATGTGCAACCGTCTGATCCGCGAAGGGTTGCCTGGATGTAAGGTGGTCTACAGGGCTATGTCGGCACAGTTCAGCGGGATGTAAGGTCGCCCACTATAATTTTTGCGGCGTTTTCTGGGGCTGATTCCGTTCCCAGACGTTGGCGCATGTCGGCATATCCATCTATTTGGGCCTGGCGTCCTTCCCCGTCCCTGAGTATCCTGGCCAACTCTTCCGAGACGGTGTCGGGGGTGCACATGTGCAGAAGCATCTCGGGGATTATCTTGCGTGTGGCTATAAGGTTAGGAAGTGTTACGAATTCGACTTTGAGGATGCGTTCCATGATTTTGTATGCAAGGCGTGAGCCGTTTGAGCGGTAACATGCCACTTGTGGTGTGCCTATAAGTGCAGCTTCCAGCGTGGCTGTCCCTGATGTGACAATCGCACCCCGGCTGTGGGCAAGCAGTTCAAATGTCTCGCCGGTAACCACCGGGAATTTAGTCAGGCCGCTATAGAATCCGGGTTCGATGCCGGGTGCTCCGGCGACAACGGGCCTGTATTGGGGAAACCTGTCGGCTGCGGCTGCCATTATGGGCAGGTTGCTGCCAATTTCCCCGCGCCGGCTTCCTGGAAGCAGGGCTATTATCGGTCGGTCGCGGAGCTTGTGGCGTGTTAGGAAATCGGTCCGTGGTGTAAGCCGTGAAAGCTTGCTGTCCACTTCGGAGACGGATGGGTTTCCGACGAAGTCGACTTCATATCCGTGTTTGCGGTAAAAGTCGACTTCAAACGGGAATATGGCCAGTACGCGCCGTACGTATTTCTTTATGGCCTTTACGCGGTGTTCTTTCCATGCCCATATCTTCGGGGATATGTAATAGTAGACGGGTATGGAGATGTAGTGGGCGTATTTTGCCACTTTTAGATTGAAGCTGGGGAGGTCGATGAGGATTACGGCGTCAGGGCGGTATGCGGCTATTGCCTTCTTTGCCGCGGACAGGTTGCCAAGGATTTTGCGGAGATGCCTTATCACGGCGCTGAACCCCATGTAGGCCATGTGGCGGTAGTGTATGATGGGCTGGCATCCGGCGGCTTCGGCCATTAGGTCGCCTCCAAGGAACTGGAACTTGGCTTCAGGGTCGCGGCGGCGTATTGATTCGATGAGGCCGGCGGCGTGCAGGTCGCCGGAAGCTTCGCCGGCAATTAGGAAATATTTCATCAGTGCGGTTGTTTTTGGGGTAGGTCAGCGCTTGTCCTTGAAAAATTTTTGTATAAGGCTGGCGCATTCATCCTGGCGCACGCCGCATGCCACTGTGGCACGCGGGTGGAAGGGCGTCTGTGAGGTGATGGTGGAATATCCTCGCTTTTCGTCCCGGCATCCGTAGACTATGCGGCTTATCTGACTCCATCCGATGGCGCCTGCGCACATAAGGCACGGTTCAACTGTGACATATAGAGTGCATCCTTGGAGGTATTTGCCTCCCAGGGTGGCAGCCGCGGCTGTAATGGCCTGCATTTCGGCGTGTGCCGTGACGTCGCCCAGGCTTTCGGTGAGGTTGTGCCCTCGTCCGATGACAGTGCCGTCGGGTGCGGTGATTATAGCGCCGATGGGTATCTCTCCGGCGGCCATTGCGGTTTTGGCTTCACGTATGGCCATGTCCATATATTTTTCGTCGGATATTGTCATGCTCCTGATTTTTTCTGTTTTATAAAAGGCTGATGCGCATACCTTCGTTGGCTGCTATTATCTCGCCGCCGAATTCCTGTGCGGCTTCTGCGGTATGTGCATGTTCGGTGGTGTACATTTTGGAGAAGTGCCCAAGAATGAGCCTTTTTGCCAGTGCCTTCCTTGCCGTCTTTCCTGCTTCGCGGGCTGTGGAGTGTCCGCGTGGAGCTGCCTTGTGGGCCTCCGCATCGGCATATGTGGCTTCATGGTAGAGGGTTTCAACGCCACGGAAAGCTGATATGGTCCGTGGGTCGAAGGCTGTATCGCTTATGTATCCGTAGC
>VSPW01000200.1 GCA_009775535.1 Muribaculaceae bacterium | reverse complement strand
TATTGCCAGGGTGGCCCGCAATCGGCAGTAAGCCAATTCTGGAGCTACCGTTGGAATTTGGCGCTGATGGCTTCTACCGGCTATATTGTGAGAGCCCCCAACCGCCGCGGGCTACCCGGATTCGGCACAGAATGGGAGGAGCAGATATCAAAGGACTATCCCGGCCAGAACATGAAAGACTATCTGTCGGCAGTAGATGACATGAAGCGTGAAAGCTATATCGATCCGGCACGCATAGGCGCTACCGGCGCAAGCTACGGCGGATTCTCCATATATTGGCTTGCAGGCAACCACGACAAGCGTTTCGCATGCCTGCTTGCACATGCAGGGATATTCAATATCGAGTCGCAGTACCTTGAGACCGAGGAGATGTGGTTTGCCAACTGGGACATGGGCGGCGCTTACTGGGAAAAGGACAATGCCGCTGCCCAGCGCACGTTCGCAATGTCGCCGCACCGCTTTGTGGACCGTTGGGACACCCCCATCATGATCAGCCATGGGGAATATGACTACCGTATATTGGCTTCGCAGGGAATGATGGCGTTCAATGCAGCAAAGCTACGGGGCATCCCGGCCGAAATGGTGATATTCCCTGATGAAAACCACTGGATACTCAAGCCTCAGAATGCCATAATGTGGCAACGCCTGTTCTTCCGCTGGTTCGACAAGTGGCTGAAGCCTGAAATGCCTACCGCACAGGTGAAGGCATAGGCATATTACACATTTTAATATAACGGCAGGGGGTGTGAGGGATAAAAACCGTCCGCGCCCCCTGCCTGTTTCTTTATATTAACTCTAACCGAACCAGATATGTCCAAGACTGCATTACGCAAGCAACTAAGGGAAATGCCAAGGGAGGAGCTGGAACAGGTGGTCATGGAGCTATATGAGTCGAGAAAGGAAGTGAAGGATTATTTCGATTTCTATCTTGACCCGGATGTGGACAGGCTCATGGACAGATACCGCAAGCTGCTGCTAAAAGAGGCCTCAAGGTGTTCACGTGGATACAGCAGATGCCGTATTTCGGCAATCCGCAGACTCATAAAGGAATTTTCGGGATTCGATTCCGGACGCGAGTATGAGATGGAGATGATGGTATGGACCCTAAAAATGCTTGTGGGCAAGGAGCGGGATGTACGATACCGCGAGACAATGTACAACGGGACAGCCCGGCTGATGCGCGACATGATAGCCTTTGCCGACAGGCATCTGATGGCCGACCGCGCGATGGCGCACGTCACTTCGCTGCTTGCCAACAAAAACCTGGCCACAGACCATTTTAGACGCCTGCTTAAGCAGGAATTGGAAAATTTGGTGTAAATTTGTGGTCTATTTTAGCCTGAAATGAAACGACTACATATTATAGCCACCATAATGGCCTTGATGGCCGTCCTTGCCGCCGGGGCAAAAGACCCTGTATTAGCCCCATCGTATGCATGGATGCTTATCGAGCCGCTAGGACTGCGCAAACCGACCACCATAGACACCATCTACCTGAACTATGCACGTGAATCGGTGCCTACCGAGGTGTCGGACGCATGGGCCACCACCGGAAACCTTGGCTCAGAGGGGATGAACCTCATATATATGGACCGCCAGCCGATGAGTGACTTCTTTTTCGCCGATGCTCTGGAACATTGGTATCCAACGGTGAAAACAATGAAGTATTACAACACGCGCATACCGATGACATTGCTGTCTTATACCACCGCCGGGTCACGCGAAAACAGCCAGGACCGGCTTTCGGGGGTGTTTTCAGGAAACGTAAACCGTCGGCTGCAACTCGGCGCCATATTCGACTACCTGTATTCCAAAGGCTGCTACAACTATCAGGCAACCAAGGACATTACATGGGGGGCATCGGCCAGCTACATGGGTGACCGATATGAGTTCCAGGGGTTCTTCAATTCGTATAACCTGCTGAACAAGGAAAACGGCGGCATCACTGATGACCTATATATCACCGACCCTGCGGAGCTGCAGGGGGGCGAGACGTCAATCAATCCAAAGGACATCCCGACAAACCTTACCGACGCGCATACCCGTTTCGCTGGCAAGGAACTATACCTGAACAACCGCTACAAGGTAGGGTTCTGGCGTGAGGATGAGGTAGAATCAGGCGACACGATGCGCACGGTGAAAACGTATGTGCCGGTATCAAGCTTCATATGGACACTGAACTACAAGAGCGGACGCCACGTGTTCAATGACCGTACACCGTCAGAGACCAGGCAGTTTTTCAAGAACACATATATAAATGACCGGGAGACCAACGACAGTACAACGTACTGGTCGCTATCGAACACGTTGGGCATCTCCCTGCTGGAGGGGTTCAACAAATGGGCAAAAGCCGGCCTGTCGATATATGCCACACACCAGATACGATCATACCGCCAGACGCCGGATACGCTGGACCGGTCGGTGGAGGGTATATATGACGTCTTTACACCACTGCCAGATGGAGTGGCGGGAATGAGGCCAAAGGTTACCGAAAACCTCATGTGGGTGGGCGCACAGCTCACCAAGCAGCAGGGCAGCATACTCAACTATGAGGCCACGGCCAGGCTCGGCGTACTTGGCCCGGTGGCCGGCGACGTCAGGATAGACGGCAATGTGTCGACCCATTTCCGCTTGCTGCGCGACACTGTGGCCGTGACCGCCTACGGCTCTTTCTGCAATGAGGAAGCGCCCTACCTGATGAACCATTACCGCTCCAACCATTTCGCATGGGACAACAATTTCGGAAAGACACGCCGGCTGAGAATCGGGGGGCAGCTTGACATACCGCACACCGGCACTCGCATTGATGTGGGCGTGGAGAATGTGCAGAACCTGATATATTTCAACGGAGAATGCCTACCGGTACAGGCCGGAGGAAGCGTGCAGGTGTTCAGCGCCCGCCTGGAGCAAAAACTCCATACCGGCATACTTAACTGGGACAATACGGTGACGTACCAGACGACATCGGACGATGCTGTAATACCTCTACCAAAACTGGCCATATATTCAAACCTCTACCTGAAATTCAAGGTGGCGAAAGTGCTTTCGGTGCAGTTCGGAATAGATTGCGACTATTATACGAGATATTACGGCGTGGGATACCAGCCTGCAACGGCATCGTTCTACAACTG
>VSPW01000020.1 GCA_009775535.1 Muribaculaceae bacterium | reverse complement strand
GGTGTATTGAAGTCCGGCTCGCCGACCGACAGGTTGCTTACGTCAACGCCGCTTGCACGGAGTTCCTGACTTTTCTGTGACATGGCCAGGGTGGCCGACTGGGCAAGATTCTTGATACGTTGTGATACTTCGTTCATAGCCTTTGGTATAATATCATGATGCGCAAATTTACGAAATTTCCGTCAAACCATCCGCTTGCCGCCTGCATAAATTTAGGCGATTGCAAAATAGTGGCCGTCACTGGAGATGGCTGAATGGGGCAGGGGTGGGCTAGTTTTGTCGGATTGGGTGTTGATGTTGCCTTTTTTTGCTTCTATATGGGGTGTTTTCGTCATAAAGATGTACCTTTGCAGCGTTTTAAGAAGATTTATTATAAAAAAAGTTACATTCTTATGAAGCGGACAGTAACTGGATTACTCCTGGCGATGGCTGTTGCCGGGACTGCTCAATCAGAGACGATAGAACGCCGGAAGTGCGGCGATATGGATGAGGGGGTTACACGTATAGTGAAGGAGTCGTCGATCCTTGGCGGGCATACGAAAAATGTGTATGAGATAGGACCGACATCGACTGACGCCACAGGGAAGCCTTATTACAGCCGTGGAGGTTCGCCATGGGCCACATCGAATGTCCTGGCCAAGGTGGTGGGCATCACAAAGACGTCTAACGCTGTGTTCCCTGACAAGCGTGAGGGGCATGGGCAGTGTGCGAAGCTGACCACCATGCTGGAACACTGCAAGGCCATAGGGCTGATAAATATAGATGTATTGGTGGCAGGCTCGATATTCCTTGGCAGGATGATAGAGCCTATCAAGTCGACCAAGAATCCTTATTCCAATATGGAGATGGGCATTTCTTTCAACAGGCGTCCGAAGGCGTTGCAGTTTGACTACAAGATAGAGGTGCCAAAAACGGGCAACCGCATGTATTCCAGTGGTTTCGGAAAGAAAAAGACGCTTCCGGGCACGGACAAGGCGGAGGTGTTCATCCTTTTGCAGCGGAGGTGGGAGGACAGTGACGGCAACCTGTATGCCAAGCGTGTCGGCACTGGCCGTGAGCTTTATCCGTCGTCATCGGCGGGGTGGGTGGAAGGCCACCGCATTCCTGTGTTGTACGGAGATATAACGTCCTTGCCTTCATATAAGCCTTTCATGGGCCTAATTTCCGGGGAGAAGAGCTATTACGGGCGTAATTCCAAGGGCAAGATGGTGCCTGTGAAGGAAGTGGGATGGGATGATGCAGACGCTACGCCTACACATATGCTGGTGATGCTTTCGGCCGGCAGCGGCGAGGCCTATATAGGCACTATAGGCCTTACGCTATGGGTTGACAATGTGTCACTGGTGTTTGATTGAACGATGTAATATTTTTTCTGTTTTATTATGAGATAAGCAGAAAAAAGATTACTTTTGTGGCTGTAAACTCAAAAAACTATCGTATAATTAATTTCTAAATTTAACATCATGGCTTACGTAATCACTGATAAATGTGTGGCTTGCGGCACTTGTCTGCCTGTTTGCCCCGTTGAAGCTATCTCAGAAGGCGACATCTACCACATCGATCCGGATACATGCATCGAGTGCGGTTCTTGCGCAGAAGTATGCCCCAGCGAGGCTATCCTCCCTCCGGCATGATAGCTTCAAGGCATTGAAGATATCGGATGAGGCCTATTCCCTGTGGATAGGCCTTGTTTTTTTGCCAGTTCCCTTTCGCGCCGTTGTATTAGGGGCTTGATTATGTTTTCCACCTGACGGGCCTTCAGGAGTTTGTCGGTGGTCATTGCGTCTATTATTCGGTATTCGTTTTTGGTGATGAACCCCATGGCGTTTAGTTCGGACAGGAAGGCGTTGCGTATGCCGTTGTTCAGAAATCGGGTGAGGTTGCGTTCGCGCCGTTCGCGGTTGCGTGCACGCTTTTCCGCCGCGGCCTTGCGGCGCTCGCGCTTTTTAAATGCTAGCTGTGTTATTACGGATGGGTCTGCTTCTGCGCCGGTGTCAGGAATCACGGGTGTGCCGCCCAATATTCCGGCGGCTTCAACGATAGCGGAACAGACTGATGCTGCAAGCCGGGTGTCACCGGGGTTTGCTGCAAGGGCTGAGAGGATGGAGGCTGGGATTTCGATTGATGTTGTCTTCATGGGTGTAAAAATTTTGTGTGTTGTTGGTTTGATGCAGCAAAGGTAATACCGCCTAGTGGCCTTCTAACGTGTTAAATCCCGTTTAAGGGATTTTAACTTTCGGAGGTTCTGGCTGTTTTGTGGCTGTAACTATCTGATATATCGTCTGTTGATGGCCGATTTTGGCTTTAAGAAAAAATACAAAAAAATATCGCATGGCATCCCGGCCATGCGATATTTTTTTCATTTTCCGTTATCAAGTGAGCTTTCAAACAGGAATGCGTCCGGGTCGTCTGGCCGCACGATATCGTCATCGCGCTCTTCCGTGTCTTCTTCATCTTCTTCCGGTGTATCGAAATCCGGCCCGTATCCGTCATCGTAGTCGAAATCATCGCCCCATGATTCGGCGCTGATTCTTTGCATGTCGGCATCCTCAGCAGGATCGGTATCTTGTGGCGTATTTTCAAATATGAATTCATCTTCTTCACGCACACGGTGCTGCCCGTCAAGCGGGCGGTGTATGATGTCGATACTACCTATCTGGTTAGATTCATCGTTTATGGCGCGCCACAGGACGTCCTTGAGTTCTGTAAGGCCCATGCCTGAGACAGCGGAGATAAATACAGTGGGAACGCCTTCTGGCAGATGGCTTTCGCGTATCTCGTCCATAAGTTCATCGTCGAGCATGTCGCATTTCGATACGGCTAGTACGCGGGGCTTGTCCACCAGCTGAGGGTTGAACTGTTTAAGTTCGTTCAGCAGCACTTCATATTCCTCCTTTATGTCGTTGGCGTCGGCCGGGACCATGAAAAGCAGTACGGCGTTGCGTTCGATGTGCCGCAGGAATCTGAGGCCCAGGCCTTTTCCTTCGCTGGCGCCTTCAATTATGCCTGGGATGTCGGCCATGACAAACGAGCGGTTGTCGCGGTAGGATACGATGCCAAGCTGCGGCTCCATTGTGGTAAATGGGTAGTCAGCGATTTTTGGCCTTGCCGCCGACAGGGATGAAAGCAGGGTAGACTTGCCTGCATTCGGAAACCCTACCAGGCCGACATCGGCCAGGAGCTTGAGTTCTAGGATTATTGATTTTTCCACAGCCGGTTCTCCGGGCTGTGCATATCTCGGAGTCCGGTTGGTGGGCGATTTGAAGTGCCAGTTTCCCAGGCCGCCGCGTCCGCCCCGCAGCAACTTTATCTCCTGTCCGTCCTCGGTGACCTGTGCAAGGAACTCCCCGCTGTCGGCATCGAACACTACTGTGCCGCAAGGGACATCGACAATCACGTCCTCGCCGTCTTTGCCGAAGCTGCGGCCGCCAGAGCCGCTTTGGCCGTTTCCTGCGAATATGTGCCTGCGGTATTTCAGCGGCAGCAGTGTCCACATGTGGCTGTTGCCGCGCAGTATGATGTGTCCGCCGCGTCCGCCGTCACCTCCGTCCGGGCCGCCTTTGGGCACGTATTTGGCGCGGTAGAAATGTAGCGAACCGGCGCCGCCTTTTCCTGAGCGGCATAATATCTTGACGTAGTCTATGAAATTGGAATCGGCCATTTGAAGTATCTTGAGTTTTTGTTGTCAAATATTATATATAACAAAGTTACTACAAAAAAGTGAAATGCGGAAAGATATAGTGATAGAATTGGGTCGGATTGGTCTCTGCCGGAAATTAAAATGCCGTGCCTTCATTGGCTCGGCATTTTAATCTATGAAGTCTACCGTCCCCTGGGAGACGGGGTTGTCCAGCGGGTGTCACTTCCGCAAGTTGCGTGCATGGCGCATGAGTTCCTGCGCGTGCCTGAAGTCGGCTGGCGAGCCTATGTCGATCCATGTGCCGTTTATGGGGAAATATACCACCCGTTTTCCGGCTTTTATCGCGTCTTCTATCAGGTCGGTGGCATCGGTGCGGCGTCCTTCTGGTATTGAGGCGAGGAGGCTGTTTGAAATCATGTATATACCTGCGTTCGCGTAGTAGGAATATGTGGGTTTCTCTTCGAGTGCCGTCACGGTTGCGCCTTCAGTGGCGAGTATTGCGTAGGGCACTGATATGCTGTAGGGCAGGGATGCTACCGTGATGTCGGCTTTTTCTGCGATATGCCGCAGGTACATGTCCTCGAACGATATGTCGGTAAGCAGGTCGGCGTTCATTACAAGTGTTGTGCCCGGGCATTTGTGTTCCAGCATCGAGACTGCGCCTATAGTGCCCAGCGGCTGGGATTCTTCCAGGCATTTCACTTTGATTCCAGCAACAGGCTGTGAGAAATGGCTGTGCAACATATGTGCGAGGTAGCGTGTGGTGACTGTGATGTCGGTGATGCCGACGGCTGCGAGAGCTTCCACGTTGTAGTCTATGATAGGCTTGCCGTCTATCTCCAGCAGCGGCTTTGGCGTTGTGAGGGTCAGTGGCCTGAGTCGCTCGCCTTTTCCTCCGGCCATCAGGATGGCCGACATGGGCAGGCGTGTGGATGTGCGGGTCATGTCGATCACGGAGCTGATTGTGCCGTCGCTGTCCAGGACGGGTATGAGCATGTAGCCAGCACGCCTGAATCCTGAGAGTTTCGCCACGTCATGGCATCCGGCTTCCATGTACCTGAAATCCCTGTGCATGGCTTCGGATATGGGTGATGTCAGTTGTGAGCCGTTTATTAGCGCGCGCCTTACGTCGCCATCGGTGAGCGTCCCGGTCAGGCGCATGTCCGTGTCGACTGCAAGCAGGGTCATTACCTGGCCTGAAAATTCGTTAAGGCGGTGGAGGGCGTCAAGCAGTGTGTCGGATTGCGGTATGATATGCCTGTTCAGGGTTACGTGTTCCATTTGTCTACTGTCTTTTTGTCTGGCAATTTGTTTGATTTGCGAGTATCGCCTCGGCCACGGCCCAGTCAAGCGGGGTGTCCAGGTCCACGCTCCTTTCCTTGGGCATCACTGATGGTTTCCGGCGCGGGAACATCCCCAGTGGCATCTTGCGTATTGATGCTGGGTTTATCACATATACAGCGCCGTTGTATTCCCAGGCCTGCGGCGCATCCTGGCGGCGTGTCAGCAGGCCGTCGCCTTTTGATATGTGCAGGTATCCTGATACGGGGTCGGTCTCAAAACAGTTGTAGTATGGGTTGCTGGCGGCTTCGGCCACGCTTACGACCATATCTGTGTCTTCCGGGTCGAACAGCTCCAGGGCCTGTTGTACGTCCTGTGCATTACGGAACGGGGTGGTTGGCTGGAGGAGTACAACGCAGTCGTATCCGATACCCTGGCTGTCGGCATAGTCCATGGCGTCGATTATGACTTCACGTGATCCGGAGGTGTCGGTTGCAAGGCTGGCCGGCCTGCGGTATGGTACAGGAAGCCCGAGTGATTCGGCTACCGATGCTATCTTTGGGTCGTCGGTTGAGAGGATGACCCTTTCCGGGTTGCCGCCGGCAAGGCTCAATGCCACGTCGATAGAGTATGCTATAAGCGGGCGTCCCCCCAGTTGCTTTATATTTTTGTATGGGATGCCTTTGCTGCCTCCGCGGGCAGGGATTATGTATAGTGGTCTAAGCCTGGTCGATGTCATAGAATCTTTTTGTACGCAGGGTATGTAACGGGGTCTGTGCTATTGCCTCGGTGATGCTCTGCAGGGTTGACGGTTTATAATATGGGTTTGATGCTGACGCCGCCAACGACTGTCCGAACGGCGACAGCGCGTAGCTTACCGCGCGGTATATCTCATCGGTGGAGTCGCCGCAATGTATCACTGACTTTGCGGCGATACGCCCGCGTTGCCTTATGCCTATGTCGACGGTGGGTATGCCCATTGACGGCACTTCGACTATCCCGCTGGATGAATTGCCAACTACGGCGCGCACGCAGCGGAGTGCGGACAGGTAGCGTAGGCGTCCGAGGGACTTCACTAGCAGCACACGGTCCTTATGTCTGTCGGCATAGCCGGTTATTAGGTCGATTATCGCCTGTGACCCGGCATCGTTGTTTGGATATGTCATGATTATGCGGCACTGCGGGAAGCGGTCGAGGGCATCGAGCATGGCCTTGCATCTGAGGCCGCTGCCGGTCTCGTCGAGTGTGGCAGGATGGTATGTGACAAGCAGCGTCGGGTCTGTGATTTCAAATCCGATGGACTGCTCCAGCTCCTGCTGTGTCATGAGTTTTTCGTGTACGATATTATATACGCCTATCGCTCCTGTGTTTATGACCCTCCGCGGCTCTTCGCCAAGCTGTATGACCCTGCGGCGGTATTGTTCGGTGGCTGTGAGGTGGAGTGCCGACAGTTTGGTGATGGCGTGCCTTATGGAGTCGTCGATAGCCCCTTCGGATATCTCTCCGCCGGCTATGTGTATGACCGGGATGTGCATCATTGCGGCCGCAGATGCTACTGCCAGCATTTCATACCGGTCGCCGAGGATGACCATCACGTCGGGTGCAAGCCTTTCCAGTGCGTCGGCGCATCCGGCCATGCATTGTGCCATGCCTTTCACTTTTGAGATGTCGCTGTCCGCGTTGTGGGTGTCCATCTTCACGCGTGCGCTTACCGTTATGCCGTCGGCCTCAATCTCATTTACGGTCATTCCGTAGCGTTCGCTCAGGTGCATGTTGGTGGCTATCACCTGCAGGATGGTGTCAGGTCGGCCGTCAAGGGCTTTTGCGATAGGGGATAGCAGACCCCAGTCGGCGCGTGTGCCGGTGGCTATGCATACTTTGCGGGGTGTCTGGCTTGTATTTCCGTTGTCCATCATTTTTTGTCTGTGGCAGTGGATGGTAGTGGGAGGTGTGACCGGATTTCTTCAATCATTTCCTGTGGTATTGACAGGCGTATGTCGTCAGCTCCGGCCACTGATAAAGATTCGATGAAATGCTGCATTTCGCCGGCGTATACGGCCATCATCCGCTTGCTGTCGTCATGGCTGCCGGCCGATGCCGAGTATGATATGTTGGCGAGCCTGTCGGCAAGCTTTACAAACGGGGCGTAGGGGGTGGCCCTGATGCCGCTGTAGTACCGTCCGTCGGCGCGCTCCGCTCGTGTGCGCCCTTTCTCGTTGGTGAGGGCATACACTATTTCTGTGGCCGTTACTGCCAGATGTGGCTGCATCATGGTGGTGCACAGTTTCAGGACATCGTTGTATGTGAGCCTTGCATCCTCGATGGAATCGTGGAAATATGCCCCGAAAAGCAGTGCCGGCACTTCTTCGGGCTTGTCGCATACGTTGTGGCCGTATTTGATGACGGCATCGGCCACCATGTCGAGATGGTGGCCGTAAGGCAATGTGTGGTCATAGTGTTGGTTGACCAGATGGTGCGCCCTGTGTGCCCGTTCGCGGATAGTGTCTATCAGCGCTGAATTTTCAGCCAGTGCCGATTCAAACAGTTCTCGTTTCATAACGCCAAAGTTAGCAATTTTCGTGTTTACGGGGATATTATTGCATATGAATTTTGGCTATGTGGTGTGCTATTTGTTAATTTTGCGCCATGAATATGCTGAATGTACTCCATTTGTTTGTCCCGGAGAATGATCTGGCGCTTGCTTCGGGGCTGGCCAGGTATACGCCTGTGCCTGTGGGCTGGCATATGCATCTTAGCGGCGAGGCCCTTCCTATGTGGTATGCTGACAGGGGCGACAGGGTGATGTCGTTTGGGATGGATGCGAGGTGGCTTGATGGTGTATCGGAGAGTTTTGATACGGGGGTTGATGTGGCATCGCGTAAGGAGATCGCTTCCGGATGCCTTTCACCGTCGCCGTGGGGCTGGTCGGCCTATACGCGCCAGATGTATGCCGATGCCGGGTGTCCGCAGTGGATGCTGCCTTCGGACGAGGCGGTGGGGAGGATGCGTATGCTCAGCCACCGCCGCAGTTCGGTATGCATCAACGAGGCGTTGTCGGGGATGCTTGGTTTTCCGTTGCCGGCGATTCCGGTGGAGACTGATGATTTGGAACGGCTGTCGGCGCTTGTGGAGGGTGTCGGCGGATATCTGAAGCAGCCCTGGTCGAGCAGCGGACGTGGTGTAATTAATGCTTCGAGGCTAAGCGGGGACGTCCTCCGCCGTCAGGCCGGGGGGATAATCCGCCGTCAGGGGTCGGTGATGTGGGAAGAGCCGTTGGCGAAGATAATGGATTTTGCGGCATTGTTCCGCAGTGACGGCGCCGGTGTGGGCTTTGAGGGGTGGTCGATGTTTGAAACTTCGCCGACAGGGGAATATGCAGGGAACGTGCTGGCATCGCAGGAGTATATGCGCGGCAGTCTGGAAAGGTATATTCCCGGGGATGTGCTGGATGAGGTTGTTGTGTCGCTGTGCCGTGTGCTTGCGGATTATGTATGTCCTGTGTATAAGGGCTATATGGGTGTGGACATGATGGTGTATGACCGTGGCGGCGTGCCGGCTTTGGCCCCATGTGTTGAGCTTAACCTCAGGGCGACGATGGGGGTTGTGGCCCTCGGGTTCTCCAGGCGTTATCTTGCGCCCGGCTGCCGCGGCGTGATGAGGGTGGTGGCATCGGGGGATGTGCCGCCGCAGTCCTATGTCATGGATGGTGGGCGTATGGCCGGTGGCGTGCTGCACTTGTCGCCCCCGCAGAGGTTCGCATTTGTGGCAGAGGTCAGAAGGTAACGGTGTCCTCTACGGTGGTTGTGTTGCCACAAGCGTCCGTGGCTGTCATCGTCACTTTGTGTGGCTTTCCGGTTGGCTTGAAGCGAGAGCGGTCGATGGTGAATGATGCGCGGGCGGTCTTGCCGTCGAGCTCAAAAAGGGCGAATTTCCCGTCGATTTCTCCACGGTATGAGGCTATGCCGCTGAGGTTGTCCTTGAGTATGAATGAAATGACGTCCTTGGCTGTCTTTTTCACACGTGTGACGGTAGGGGGTGTCTGGTCGGTGGTGACTGCGTAGCGCCCGAAATCTTTTACTTCCGCTACCATACGTCCATTGATGTATCGGGCTGCGATGGCCCTGCTGCCATTGCCTTTGTCGTTGAGGCGCACCAGGCAGTATTTGCTTTTGTCGTCGGTGCTGTCATCGGCGATTTCCACCGATATGGCGATAGGGCCGGCAAGGGGCACTGTGTAGTCGCCTATTTTGTGTATGGCGGAAAGATATGAGCCATTGCTGCTTGCTGTGTGTGTGAACTGCATGTCATCATAGAGCGTGGCCGCCGGTATGGTGACTTCTATTCCGTTTCCATGGAATATGAAATCCCTGTTGTGCCTCACTTTATGTCCAGCTGTGCGTTTTTCCGGTATGCCGGAGCGTACGCCGGTAATGGTGAACGGTATTTTGCTCACATTCCCCATTTCATCCTCAAGGGTGAACACGCAGGCATAGTCGCGTTCGGCATCGATGTCCAGTATGCCGTTGCCTTCCGCTTCTATCATGTCGGGGAGTGGCCCGCTTTCAGGCACGCGTGTGGTCATTATCCATTCGCCGCCGCATTTCAGTGACGGGAAGTGGATCAATGTGTGCACTGCACGGGTAGACCCGAATGCCACCCTGTCGATGTCGCGTGAATATATCTGTCGGCCATCTACGGTGAGCCGCATGTGCTTTACCCCGTAGATATTGCGGGTCCCGTCCATACGGTCGTATGCCTTTATCCCCGGATATACTTTTCCCCACGCCTTGAAGCGGTATGGGGCGGTTTCGTTTTTTGTGGCATTGTCCACGTAGCCTTCGCCGTCGACGGCGTATAGTGTGAGCTTCCTCATTTCGGGGGCGGTCTTGTCGGCAAACGAGGTTTTGAAGTATGGCATTGGGTCTACGGGGTCGCCTGTGGCGGTGTGCCTTACATCCATGTGGAGGTGCGGGCCTCCTGACGATCCTGTGTTGCCGCTACGGCCGATAGTGGCGCCGCGTGCTACGGGTATCTCTCCCGGGGCGAAAGTCATGTCGATGCTGAACTGTTGCCTGCGGTACTGCTCATCGCGCACTTTTTTGTCGATGTCGGGGGAGAATGATTCCAGATGGCCGTAGACGGTGGTGAGCCCTGTGCGTGGGTGCTCGACATATACTGCGCGTCCGAATCCCCATGGCGACACTACTATCCTGGATACGAATCCGGAGTCGGCGGCGGCCACGCGGTAGCCTGTGCGGCCATTGGTCTTGAAGTCAAGGCCGGAGTGGAAATGGTTGTTGCGGAGTTCCCCGAAGTTTCCCGACAGGTGCTGTGGGGTGGGTATTGACGGCAATGGGTTATGCAGGTTTGCCACCTCGGGCGAGGTGACAGTATCGGCTTCGGTGAGCGGGTAGCCGTCATCACTATCGTTTGTATTTGATGAGTCTGATGAGGAGCATGCGCAGAACGATGCTACGGAGAGAGATATCGTGAACAGTAGAGAGGTGAGGTCTTTAATTGAGGCCATAGGGTAGGGGTGTTTTTTATCAGTCCTCGCAGTAGTGGCGCAGCACACGGCGGTATGAGTTGAATATCTTTGATTTTGAGACAAATCCTACGTACTTGCCGTCCTCGACGACAGGTAGGTTCCATGCCCCGGTGTCGTCGAAGGTCTTCATCACTTTGTCCATTGAGTCGGTGACTTGCAGTATGGCCGGAGGCATGGACATGAACTTGTTGACGTGCATGCGTTTATATAGGTCGGGACGGAACATGATGTTGCGAATCTCATCAAGTATCACCACTCCTTGGAGATGCCCTTCGGCATTGAGCACAGGAAACAGGTTGCGTTTTGACTGTGAGATGGTGTCTACCATCCCTTTTAGGTCCATTCCAGGGCTTACGGGCAGGAAATCGGTCTCGATGACATTGTCGATCTTTAGCAGAGTGAGGACGGCCTTGTCCTTGTGGTGGGTAAGGAGCTCGCCGCGCTGGGCCAGACGCATGGTGTAGATGCTATATGGCATGAAGAATTTTATAGTGCCGTAGGATATGGTTGAGACGATAAGCAGCGGGAGGAACAGCGCGTAGCCTCCGGTGAGCTCGGCCGTAAGGAATATGCCCATCAGTGGGGCGTGCATCACGCCGCTCATCACCCCCGCCATGCCCATGAGGGCGAAGTTTTTTGTGGACAGCTCTATGCCAAGACCGAGATGGTTGATTGTATATGCAAAGAGGAATCCGGAAAGGCATCCTACGTAGAGCGATGGCGCGAATGTGCCTCCCACGCCTCCTCCGCCGTTTGTCGCCGATGTGGCGAAGGCCTTTGTAAGGACTATCAGGGCGATGAACAGTATGATGAACCATACCATTGTGCCTTCGTGGTAGAATATGGACCCGTTGACAATCGATGACGGGTCGCCGCTGAGCAGCCCTTCGATGGATTCGTACCCTTCGCCGTAGAGGGGCGGGAAGAGGAACACCAGGGCCGACAGTATGATGCATCCCATGAATGTCTTGTGCCAGGGGTTGTGGACTTTCTTGAAGATGTTTTCCATCATGTTCATGACGCGTGTGAAATATAGCGACATGAATCCGCAGAAGAGGCCAAGCAATATGACATAGGGTATGCGGCCTGTAACGAAATCCTCGCTCTGTGCAAAGAAGAATTCAAAGTCGTAGCCGGTATATACGTATGCTATGGTGGTGCTGGTGATGGATGCTATAAGCAGTGGCATCACCGATACGGTGGTGAGGTCGAGCATCAGCACTTCCAGGGTGAAGAGCATCCCGGCGATAGGGGCTTTGAATATGCCGGCGATGCCGGCTGCCGCGCCGCATCCCACAAGTATCATCAGGATGCGCGGCGACATGCGGAACATCTGTCCGAGGTTTGAGCCTATGGCTGCGCCTGTGTAGACAATCGGGCCTTCCGCCCCGACCGACCCGCCGAAGCCTATGGTGATGGAGCTGGCCATTATCGAAGTGTACATGTTGTGGCGTTTCAGCCGGCTCTTGTTCTGCGATATGGAGTAGAGCACGCGGGTGACGCCGTGGCTGATGTTGTCGCGGACTACATACCGTACGTACAGTGCGGCTATGATAACGCCCATGGCGGGGTAGAGGATATAGAGGTAGTTGCCTGCCGTGACATTGAGGCCTGATGTCAGTGAGGATGATATCAGGTGTATGAGGTATTTCAGCACTATTGCGGCTACCCCCGAGAAGATCCCCACCATCAGGGCGAGTACCATCACGAAAGATTTTTCCTTTATATGACGTTCGCGCCATAGCACCAGTGCTATGAAGCGGCTGTCGAGCCATTGCCGGAATGTCTTGTTTTCGCAGTTCTGTTCTGATGTCATAATGCCTGGTTTAGATTCCTCGCCCACGGAATATTGTGTCTATCGTATGGAACAATATCCGCAGGTCGACGAGGAATGACACGTTTTCTATATATATTAGGTCGTAACGCAGCCGTTCGATCATTTCGTCGACCGAGCTTGCATATCCGAATTTCACGATTCCCCAGGATGTTATTCCGGGGCGTACCTGGTGGACCAGTGAATAATATGGTGCACGTTCTATGATCTGCGACACGTAAAATGCCCTTTCTGGCCGTGGCCCGACAAGCGACATGTCGCCACGGAGCACGTTCCAGAACTGTGGCAGTTCGTCGAGCCTGTATTTCCGCAGGAATTGCCCTGTTCTGGTTATGCGGCTGTCGTTAGGCGATGACAGTGCAGGACCGGATGGTTCTGCGCCGGTGACCATGGAACGGAACTTGAATATCTTGAATGGCTTCTTGTGGTAGCCTATCCTTTCTTGGCTGTATATGGCCGGCCCTGGCGATGATAGCTTTACCGCGACGGCAATGGCTATCATAAGCGGTGACAGCGCTATCAGGCAGAGGCTTGACACGGCGATGTCGCCGATTCGTTTTAGGTTTGCCGTGTAGGCGGCCATGGACGAGCTGGATATGTCGATGAGCGGTTCTCCGCAGACATCGCTCATCCTCGGGCGTGAGGTTATCACCTGGTGGAAGTCGGGGGTGATGTATATGGTGCGGTTGAGTGGGAAAAGGGTGTTGATTATTTCCATTGTGGAGTGTGTGCCGCGCGCCGACGGGGCTATCACCAGGTTGGATATGTTCATTTCTGTGCAGGCCTGCTGCAGGTTTTCCAGTTGTACTATATTCGGTGATATACTGCCTATCAATGGTGACGGCGGCACATTGCCGGTGTGGACAAAGCCTGATATCTTCATGCCGCGGTGGGTGTCCTTCATCATGCGCCGGGCCAGGGCGGCTGCCTTGTCCGATGTCCCGATTATTAGTGTGTTGAATGTCTCGTGGCCGTTCCGTATGCGGCGTCCGGCGCTGGTTGTTATGACCGAACGCGGGATGTACGTCATTACGCTCAGCAGTCCCCACAGTATGGCCATAAGCTCGTAGTTCTGAAGGCGTTCGGGTATGTTGTCGTTGATGAGTGTCACAAAGAATATCATCAGCATGCCTATGAAGGTGGTGACGATTGTGTTCACGGCCTCTTCTATGCGCGATTTGAAGAACGGTGTGTTGTAATATCCTGACAGATAGAATATGCCTATCATCATCAACGGTATGAGCATCTGCCCGAGCTCGACCTGAGGGTTTTGCAGGAAGGTTGAAAGGGAGTTGTGTTTGAGGTATGCGGCTTCAAGCATATGGTAGCGGATGACGTTGAACGCCATCCATGCTGCATTGGCCGATATGAAATCGGCCAGCACATATATACATTTCTGCCGTAGCTGTCTCCTCATTTGCCGCCGTGTGTCTTATTTGCGCAATGTCTCTACTGTGCCGTCGGCTGTTATCCTCACTATCGACGATGGCTTGTGCGGTTGGTCGTCGGAACGTCCTGTCAGGCATACATAGTCTACTGTATCCTTGATATATTCCGGGATTTCGGCGAATGTCCGCGGGGTGGGCTGTCCGCTTATGTTTGCTGAGGTGGACACTACCGGTGCGTCTACTCCCCGGCACAGTTGTCGGCAAAAGTCGTTGTGAGGGATGCGTACGGCTATGCTGCCGTCAGCAGCGGTGAGGTTTGACGCCACTCCGTGTACGTTGTTGTATATTACGGTAAGCGGGCTGGCGGTTTCTTCTACCATCCTGATTGCCTGTTGTGGGATATCATCTATGTAGGTTTCCAGCATGCGGGTGTCGGCCATGAGGGTAATCAATGCCTTTGAGTCGTCGCGCTGTTTTATCCTGTATATACGTCCGATGGCCGAAGGGTCTGTGGCGATGCATCCTATGCCCCATACAGTGTCTGTAGGGTAAAGGATTGTCCCTCCTTCTTTGAGTGTTCTGATGGCCTTATGCAGGTCGATGTCGGTGTCTGCGCTGTTCATCTTAGCCTGAAGTTGTATCCTAGTGTGACTATTATTGATGAGCCGCGGGATGCGCTGAACACATCTTTTTTCTTGTCGGGGAATATGTTCCCTATACCGAAATAATATCTGGCTTCCAGCACGATGGAATGGCGTGGCCTAATGTAGAATTCGCACCCCAGTCCGGCGGTGATGCCGTAGTCGAATTTCCTGGATATGTCCATTGACATCTGTTCTAGGGTACGGTTCTGTATGGGGAATCCTTCTACCTTTTCTGGATTGCGGTAGTCGAAGTTTGAGGTTACATGGTCTCCGATAAGGAAACCTATTTCCGGACCTGCGTTCAGGAATCCCTTAAAGCGCCTTCCGCCGAAGTAGACGTGCGTCAGGAGCGGTATCTGTATGTATGTGAGCTGGCGTTTGTATATGAAGTCGGTCTCTTCAAAATCTTCCTGCCATCCACGTTGTACGAAATTAACTTCTGCTATCAGTCCGAAATTCTTTTCTTCGGCATACCTGAATGCCACTCCCGCCGTCATGCCTTGTTTCATGCCTTGTTTCACTGAAGGCGAAAAGGTCATGTTGGAGAATGTCATGCCGGCTTTAGCGCCTATCGATATGTGTGGGCGGTAATGTGTTTCTGCATTTATATTAGGGCCGTATACCGCAATTGAGGCCAGCGCCAGCAGGCCTATTATAATGGTCCTCAAGCTTGAGCTATTGTCCATGATTTTCTTATCTTATGTTCTTTGATGTAGAGCCGTCAGGGTGGAAGTTGACGATATATAGTGCGTTGTTTACAAGGCCGCAGTTTTTTTCGCTGCCTGATGCCGGTGTGAACATGAAAGAAGACTGCACGCCTTCATGCCTGAATGGTACACTGCGGAAATCGCCGTCGGTCTCGTATAGAGCCCCTATGATAAATCGCCCAGCATCATAGCCAAGAAGCTCCTGCCGGGGTACCATGTCGCGGATTTCCTCGCCATACCAGTGTGCGTAGCGGTCTGATACGGATGAGATTGTGGCGTCTTCCGCAGGCACGAAGTAGCGGGAGTATATGGATGTATTGAGCTGGTGGAGCTTTTCCAGACGGTCAATGCGGAATGTCATCCATTCAGGATATCCGAACAGGCGTATGTCATCCGGGTTTCCGGCCTTTTCTTTCATTGCAGATATGGCCCTGTTGATCTTGTTGAATTCTTGCAGAGTCCCTGATGTGGGAAGGAAAAGGTATTTGTGTCCTGGTTTAAGGCGGCTTTCAAGGTCGGATAGGCGCAGAATACCATTGAAGTTTATTTCTGATACAGGCAGGCCGGAATTTGTATACATTTGCCTTAAACCGTCGGCAAATTCCTTTTTCTCGGCTTTTCCGGCCTCATTGTGTAGCACAACAAGTTCATATTCCGGGTATAGTGTTTCGATGGCATCCATGGCTTTTTCATACATGCGGCTGTGGTCAATGTTGGCCTGCATCATCTGTGGGCATGTGTTGTGGCTGCCGTCCTGCACATTGAAAATGTTGAATATGTAGAATCCGTCTTTAGATGACGCTTCGGCCAGCAAGGCCAGTTGCCTGCTGTCATCTGGTGCAACCACCACGTCGGCCTCTCCCAGGATTCCTGCATGTATGAGGGAGTCGACTTTCGCGATTCGCCCTTCCGTGTCGATGGCTACAATCTTTACGGTAGAGCCTTCAGGGCATTCATTCGACATTTCGTTTGCCGCCATTATGAATCCTTTGTAGAAATTCGTATATGCCGATGCTTTTTTTGAGGGGTTGTCGCCTTCATCGAGCATGAACGGGAGCATTACGGTGATATTGTATTCTCGGTGTGATACCGAGTCTATTTCAATGTCGCCGTTATCGGTGGTGTCGGTGTTGGACGCACTGAATGCGCCGGCCACAATATCGTCGGCAGATTGTTCGCGTGCCGGTGGGTCTGTGGGGACTGACGGTACGAGTATCAGCTCCTGCCCGGCCTTTACACCGTCCTTTGCCCATGGATTGTATTCCACTAGAAGTTCTGGCGACACCCCGTAGAGTTTCCCTATTCCGTATAGCGTCTCACCTTTCACCACGGTGTGGGTGGGATGTGTCATTGCCGGTATGTTGCCTCCATCGGAGCCGTATGCGTACACAGGCATGATAGCCAGTGCAAACGGTATGATTATTGACTTTAAAAGGTGCATGATTCTACAGTTTAACACGCAAAGATACGAATTTTCATCGGAAAGTGCCTTTACGGTAAATGTTAAATTCCAACAAGATCTTAGGGCATGAAACATTATATGGCAAAAGTTGTTTTCATATGTAAAAGGCGCTGCTGCCGACCCGTTGGGAGCTCCGGCCGTTATAACATTAAAAATAATAACTATGAACGACAAAAATTTCCGTTTTGGCGATGCCAAGACTGATGTATTCGGGTCAGACGCAATGTTGCAGCCGGCTCCAGTAGACAAGATACCCGATGGCCCTACAACTCCGCAGATTGCCTATCAGATGGTCAAGGATGAGACTTTCGCACAGACTCAGCCCCGACTTAATCTGGCGACGTTTGTCACAACGTACATGGATGAGTACGCCACAAGGCTGATGAATGAGCCAATCAATATAAACT
>VSPW01000002.1 GCA_009775535.1 Muribaculaceae bacterium | reverse complement strand
ACAAACCCGGCCACGCAAGAGACAACAGCGAGGATGACCAAGGGGAGGGTCATAGTCCAAGGCTGGTCGTGGGGAGTGTGGTGAGGGTCATGCACCTTATGTTCCTTCCACCAGAAGATAAGGTAATAGAGGCGGAACATATAGAATGCGGTCAGGCCGGCGACAAGCGACATCCATATATACCAGAATGTCGAATTGCCAAGGCATGCGGTGAGTATCTCATCCTTGGAGAAGAACCCGGCAAACGGTATGATGCCCGCAATGGCGAGGCAGCCGATAAGGAATGCCGCGTGGGTGATGGGCATGTATTTCCTCAATCCGTGCATGTCGGTGTAGTCGTTAGAGCCGATGGCGTGTATCAGCGCGCCGGCACATAGGAACAGCAATGCCTTGAACATCGCGTGGGTGAACAGGTGGAACATGCTGGCCATGTAGCCCAGGCCGTGGTGGAAGTCAGGGTTGGCAACTCCTAGCGACACCATCATGAAAGCAATCTGCGATATGGTCGAGAACGCAAGCACGCGCTTGATGTCCACCTGTACGCAGGCCACTATCGCGGCATACAGGGCGGTGACAGCGCCGACCACCACTATTATGTCCATTGCAGCTGTCTCCATAAGGTAGAGAGGGAAGAGGCGTGCCACAAGGTATACGCCTGCCACCACCATGGTTGCAGCGTGGATGAGGGCAGATACCGGGGTCGGGCCTTCCATTGCATCCGGAAGCCAGATGTGCAGAGGCATCATGGCCGATTTACCCATGCCGCCCATGAATATGAGCACCAAGGCCCAGGTAAGCACCGAGCCGCCCATGAATACAGGTGCAGCACTGCTTGCGAACACACCCTTGACTGTCTCTGCTGTACCCAACGACACCTGGTATACATCGCTCAACCCTTCCACAGGGATAGATGTAAGTTCAGTGAAATTGAATGTGCCGGTGTAGTAAGACAGTATCAGGATACCGATAAGGAAGCCCAGGTCGGCGAAACGGGTAACAATGAATGCCTTCTTGGAGGCCGATACGGCGCTGTGTTTCGTATAGTAGAACCCGATTAGCAGGTAGGACGACGCACCCACAAGCTCCCAGAAGATATACATCTGGAAGATGTTTGTTGCGACTACAAGGCCGAGCATCGAGAAGCTGAACAACGAAAGGAAGGCGTAGAAACGCTGGAAACCTGTCTCCCATACACCGTGGTGGTCACGCATGTAGCCGTTGCTGTAGAGGTGCACCATGAACGATATCGTGGTGATCACGACAAGCATCATCGCCGAGATCGGATCCAGGAGGAAGCCCAGGCGTATCACCAGATTGTCGGTGAACTGTAGCCAGTCTACATTGAATATGAGCGATTGCAGGCGTTCACCCGATTCGTTTATGAATTCAGGGTTTCCGGAGAAAAAGTAGCTGAAAGCCACTGTATAGGCAAGGATGAGCGTTACTCCCATTCCCGCAGTGCCCAGTATGCCGGCGACCTTATGGGGCATGAACTTCCCGAAAAGGCCCAGCAGCAGGAACATGAAGAGGGGTATCGCTAAAATCAGGATTGGTAAGGTAGCTTCCATAGACTCTAGAATTTCATTTTTGTGAGGTCACGGACATCGATTTTCTTGCCGATGCGGAAGATGTTTATGATGATGGCTATGGCCAGCGCTGTCTCTGCAGCCGCTATGGCTATGGCGAACAATGTGAACATCATGCCTTCCATTTGTCCGGGGAAAAGGAAACGGTTGAACACTACGAAGTTGATGTCAACGGCATTGAGCATCAACTCGAGGGAAATCAGTATGGCTATCATATTCTTGCGGGTGATGAATCCGTAGACGCCGCAACAGAACATGATTAGGGCCGGAATCAGATAGTATATTGCAGTTATTTCCATTGCAGACTATTCTTTGCGGGCCACTACGACTCCGCCGATTATACATGCGAGTAATAACACACTGATTGCCTCAAAGGGGAGGAGATAGCCTCCTGTGCCGGTGCCGAGCATGGCATCGCCTATGCGGTCCATGTCAGGGGCGTCCATCTCCGGCTTAGAGGTGAATGCCATAGCGCGGACTATGAGCGAGTAGCCGGCCACTGCCAGGGTGGCGATGGCGGCCGTCAGGCCGAGCGCACGTGATTTTGAAGCGAGTTTCTCGGAGTTGTCGCCGGGCTTGCTTGTAAGCAGGATTGCAAATACAAAAAGCACGACGATACCGCCTGCGTATACCGCAATCTGCACAGCGCCAAGGAATTCATAGTCAAGCATGAAATATATGACAGCTGTGGCAAACAGGGTAAAGAGCAGGTAGGTCGCCGCACGCAGTATCTTGCGGGTGGTGACAGCCAGTACCGAGAAGACGATTACCGCCAGGGCGACGATAATGTACATGATGATACTTCCTACTGATTCCATTAGAATTTTATGTGGTTGTTATTAATTTCTGGTGATGGTTTCTTATTCAGGCTTGTTTTCCTGCTGCTTTTTTGCGGCCTCTCGTTCGGCGCGCAGCTTTGCGGCCTTTTCGAGGGCGGCTTTTATCTTAGCCTCCTTTTCGGGGTCGCCGGCTGCGGCCTGTGCGGCCTTGGCAGCGGCATCGTTTGCAGCTTGCGGTGCAGCTCCGTCCTGTTCGCGTTGTGCCTTAAGGGCTGCTGCCTTGGCTTTCGCTTCGGCGATCTTGGCCTCGCGTTCAGCCGCAGCCTTTGCTATCTGCTCGGGGGTCGGTGTCGGTTCTTCCTTTTAAGGAAGGTAGTTGAGCTGCTTTACCAGTGAGCCGCGTGTGAAAACGGCCTGTTCAAAATCGTTGTCAAACTCTATGGCGTCATGAGGGCATGATGTCACGCAGAGCTGGCAGAATGTACAGCTGCCCAGGTCATATAGGTATTTGTCGATCTTACGCTTCTTCTTGCCGTCGAATGTGTCGACCATCTTTGTCTGTACGGTGATTGTGCCGTTCGGACAGTTGCGTTCGCATATGCCGCATGCGATGCACTTATGGTTTCCGTCCTGGTCGTATTTGAACCGCAGGATTGCACGGAAACGGTCGGGCCACTGGCGGGTTTCGCGGTCTTCGGGATACCGTTCGGTGATTTTAGGCGTTATGAATTCCTTGCCGGTGACCTGCATGCCTTTTATGAGCGATGCAACACCGGTGCCTAGTGATTTGAAATATTCTTTTACACTACCCATTGAATGATGTTGATGTAAATGTATTGGATTAGTTATTTTTCCGTTTTTATCTGTATCGCCCCGGTCTATCTCACCTGGCCGCCGACGATGTCGAGCAGTTCCGTTGTGATGCTTTGCTGGCGGAGTTTGTTGTATTCGAGTTGAAGCTGTTCAAGCAGTTTTTTTGCGTTGTCATTCGCGCTCTGCATGGCCATTATCCTTGCGGCCTGCTCTGATGCGCGGTTCTGAGTGAATACTTCCTGCATTACCGACATCAGGAACATGGGCAGTATGGAACTGAAGATAGCCTGGGGTGTAGGCTCGAACAGATATGGCTTTGACTGGCTGTCAATTGCGCCTTCTGCTGCAAATGTCTCCTGCACGACAGGTATAAGCTGTTCTGCTGTAGCCCTCTGGCGGCTGACGCTTTTGAATTGCATGTACAGCATGTCTATCTTGTCGAACCTGCCGTCAAGGAACGCCTTTTCCAGCCAACGTGTGAGGCTGTTGACATCGTTGCCTGAACTTTTTGAAGTCACGTTTATGCCTTCCTGTGCGAGGTTTGTGACAGTGATGTCGGGATCAGGGAATTTCGCGCATATCTTGGCGATTTTTGCGCCTACGGGCAATATCGTGAAATGCAGGCTGCCTGAATGTGCGTATTCTGCACGCAGATTTCCGATATGCGCGGTGAGCTTTTTTGCGATATTCACGTTGTATGCACCGCAAAGGCCGTCATCGCTGCCCAGCACCACTATAGCGACATGTTTCACGTCCCGCGTTTCGGTGAGTGGTGACGAAAAGGATGCTTCGGCAGCCAGGAGGTTACTGATGACTGTTTCAATCTGTGTACGGAAAGGGGTGAGCTTGCGTAGTGCAAGTTCCGCTTTCCGCATCTTTGCCGAAGAGATCATCTTCATGGCCCCTGTGATCTTCTCAGAAGAGGCTACTGAGCCGATGCGTCCTTTAAGTTCTCTTAATGTTGCCATTTCGTGGAACGGGTTGGTGGGTTATATGCAGGGTTACTGGTGGTCGTTAATATCTTTTGCCTTATTGTCAGCCGTTGGCGAACTGTCCGGCTATGTCGCGTGCGGCCTGTGTAAGTTTTGTTGTGGAGTCGTCAGTGAGCTTGCCTGCCTTGATCACATCGAGCACATCGGCCTGGTGGCGTGCATGCAGCATCTGGAGGAGCTGTTTTTCAAATTCGGCCACCTTGTCGAGTGGCACATTGTTTAGAAGCCCGTTTACTCCGCAATATATGCATGCCACTTCGTCCTCGACTGCCACGGGGCGGTATTGGGGCTGGATGAGAAGACGTTCGTTCTTGCGGCCTTTGTCTATCACGCGTGCGGTCACAGGGTCTATGTCGCCGCCGAACTTGGTGAATGATTCCAGTTCGCGGAACTGTGCCTGGTCTATTTTCAGTGTACCGGCCACTTTTTTCATCGATTTTATCTGTGCGTTGCCGCCGACACGCGACACTGATATGCCGACATTGATGGCGGGGCGTATGCCGCGGTTGAAAAGTGCGGTTTCAAGGAATATCTGCCCGTCGGTGATTGATATCACGTTTGTGGGGATATATGCAGATACGTCACCGGCCTGGGTCTCGATGATGGGGAGTGCCGTAAGTGACCCTCCGCCTTTTACCAGGGGTTTGAGCACTTCTGGAAGGTCGTTCATCTTTGATGCTACAGCCTGGTTGTCGATTATTTTCGCTGCGCGTTCCAGCAGACGGGAATGCAGGTAGAAAATGTCGCCAGGATAAGCTTCGCGGCCTGATGGGCGCTTTAGGATGAGCGATATCTCACGGTATGCGACAGCCTGTTTAGAGAGGTCGTCGTACACGATGAGTGCATCGCGGCCGGTGTCGCGGAAATATTCACCGATGGCCACGCCTGCAAATGGGGAATAGTAGCGCATTGAAGCGGAGTCGGCTGCAGTTGCCGCTACGACTACAGTGTATTCCATAGCCCCATGCTTGCGGAGGGTCTCCACGAGAGCGGCCACTGAGGACGCCTTCTGTCCTATTGCCACGTATATGCAATAGACGGGTTTTCCCTCATCATAGTTCTTGCGCTGGTTTATTATCGTGTCGATAGCAATGGCGGTCTTGCCTATCTGTCGGTCGCCGATGATGAGCTCACGCTGTCCGCGGCCTATGGGTACCATGGAGTCCACAGCCTTGATGCCTGTCTGCAGCGGCTGGTTCACAGGCTGGCGGTATATCACGCCCGGTGCCTTACGCTCCAGTGGCATACGCAGCAGTTCGCCCTGTATCGGGCCGCGTCCGTCGATAGGTTCGCCTAGCACATTGATCACGCGTCCCAGCAGGCCTTCTCCCACAGGGATGGAAGCGATTTCGCCGGTGCGGCGTACGGTCATGTTTTCCGTTACCTTGTTGACATTATTGAGAAGTATGACACCGACGTTGCTTTCCTCAAGGTTGAGGGCCACGCCTTTTACGCCGTTCTCAAATTCAACAAGTTCGTTCGCGCAGACGTTGTCCAGGCCGTAGACGTGGGCCACGCCGTCGCCTACTTCCAGGACTGTTCCTACTTCCTCGAAAGCCACTTTTGTGTTTACGCTTTCAAGCTGTTGCTTCAGGACTTCCGATATCTCGCTGGGATTAATCATTGCTTTATGATGGGGATGTATTGGCTTTTCCGGGTGAATTAATATTTAGCTTAGGAGTTTATGGCGGAGTTGCTTGAGCTCGTTTGCCACGGATGCGTCAAGGCGTTCGGAGTCGATGTCGACAGTGAATCCGCCTATCAGTTCAGGGTCAATAAGAAGGTTGTATTCCATTGTGCCGCCGTTGAGCCGGTCCTCTATGAGCTTTTTGAGACGGTTTTCCTCTTTTGGGCCCATAGGGGCTGCCGCTGTGACCTTTACGCGGTATATGTGGTTTGCCTTGCGGTATAGGTCCATATACGCCATCACTGCTTCCCGGGCCATGCCGGTGCGCTTGTTGCGGTCAAGGAGCTTGAGGAAATCGATGAATGTGGTATCTTTTTCCGTCGCCCCGGCAGCGGCCATCAACAGTCTCTGCTTGTCGGTGTAGCCTAAAAATGGGTTTCTGATGGCAGCGGCCAGCGAGGGCTGTGACGCAAACGAGGCGGACAGGGCCTGCATCAATGTGTAGATGCGGCTGTCGTCACCACGTTCTGTGGCCAGTTTCAGCAGTGCTTTCGCGTAGCGTTTTGGAATTAGTCCTTCGTTCATTGTGGTGTGCTAGTTTTTGCTTTCAATCTCGTCAAGGAGCTGTCCAACAAGGGCTGACTGTGCCTTGCTGTCGGCCAGCTGGTTGCGTACGACTTTCTGGGCGATGTCAAGGGCGTAACCGCTTACCTGGTCGCGGAACGACTGTTCGGCTTCTTTACGGGACTGTTCGATGGACACTTTTGCGGCGTCCATCACCTTTTGGGCTTCTTTCTGGGCTGCCGCACGTGCGTCCTCGATGATCCGGGTCTTCATCTTGTCGGCTTCGCGGAGCATTTCGGCCTGCTGGCGCTGCGCTTCAGCGATATATTTCTTGGCTTCCATGCTTGCGTTGTCGAGCTGCTGCTTGGCGCTCTGGGCATACTCCACACCTTTGTCAATTAGGTCGGCGCGTGAGTCTACTGTCTTGATTATGGCCGGCCATGCGAATTTCCATAGTATCAGGAAAAGCACGGCGAAGGACACGAACATCCAGAAGATCAAGCCGAAGTCAGGCGTGAATAGATCCATTGTTATGGCGGATTACCAGATTATACGAAGAGAGCGAGTACACAAACGATGACAGCGAAGAGGGCAACACCTTCGACGAGGGCTGCAATCACGATCATGCTGCTTCGGATGTCGCCGGCTGCTTCGGGTTGACGTGCGATGGCTTCCATGGCTGCTGCGCCGATCTTACCGATACCGATACCTGCGCCGATTGCTGCGATAGCTGCGCCGAGGCTGGCGCCAAAACCTGTAAGTGCTATGTCTGCTAAGATTCCAAACATGGTTGTAATTTTTTAGATGGTTATGTTAATTATTGATTATTTTTATGATTGTCTGAGGCCGCTCATGCTTCCTGTACAGTACCTTCGGCTTCTTCATGGTGGTGTTCATGCACCTGTGCCAGTGATATGAATATGGTTGAAAGCATTGTGAATACGTATGCCTGTATGAAGCTTACCAATACATCGATAATGAGCATGAATATAGAGAACAGTACGGATATCACAGTAGTGCCGCCTCCGGCCCATGTGCTCATTGCTGAGAAGATGAATATGAGCAGTGTGAGTACAAGTACTATCATGTGGCCTCCCATCATGTTTGCGAACAGACGGACTGTGAGGGCCGCCGGTTTTGTGAACATGCCGAATATTTCGATGAGCGGCATGATAGGCAGCGGGAATTTCAGCCACAGGGGCACGTCGGGCCAAAATATTTCTTTCCAATAGTGTTTTGTGCCGAAGAGGTTGGTGGCTATGAAGGTGCATATGGCAAGCACCAGGGTAACTGCTATGTTGCCTGTGAGGTTCGCGCCTCCAGGGAACACTACGATAAGGCCGAGGATGTTCATCGTGAATATGAAGAAGAACACTGTCAGCAGGTAGGGGGCGAACTTACGTGCCTTGTCACCCAGGGTGGCTCGTATCACTCCATCGTAGATGAACACGATCAGGGATTCGATCGCGCCGACGCCTTTGCGTGGGGCGCGCATGCCGTTGCGCTTATGGAAGCGGAGCACAGAAACGACCATCGCTATCACTACGATTACGGAGATGAAGAGTGCCAGTACGTTTTTTGTGACCGATATGTCCAATGGGCGGGATTCTACGCCATCAGTTATCTCCACTACCTTGCCGTGGTATGGGCTGTCCTTGGGTGCGATACGGAATATGGCATCGCCGTCGCGGTATTCCTTGCCGTCGGCCAGGCGCGATGACGAGAAGATGTGCAGGCCGTCGCTGCCGAACACTATTATTGGGAGCGGTATGCGTTTGTGGTGATTGAAGGGCACTTCCCATCCATAGCCGTCACCGAGGTGCTCGAAGATTATTTCCTTTGGGTTGATGGGCTCTCCGTCGCCATGTGATGACGTAGCGGCGGCCGGTTGTGCCGTCCACAAGAATGCCATGATGGCCAGGATGATGTTCAGGTATTGTTTCATTGCCTTGTCAATCAGTATACGCATACAGACACTATGTCGTTGTCCACATCTACAATTCCGCCTGCTATTTCTGTAGAGTGGCGTTTTCCGTCACTGTCGTAGTGTATCACGCCGGCAGACAGTGTTGATACCAGGGAGGCGTGGCGTGGCAGCACTGTGAATGCGCCTGCCGTTCCCGGAAGAGACACCGAGGATACCTCTCCCTGGAAAAGTATGTCGTCGGCCGATATAATGCGGAGTGTCATTGGCTGTGGATGTTAGCTTTGGTATAAATGCTTACTGTACTTCTGCGAGAAGTTTCTTGCCTTTCTCTATGGCTTCGTCAATTGTGCCGACATTCAGGAATGCCTGTTCGGGGTATTGGTCCATTTCTCCGGAAAGGATCATCTTGAAGCCGCGTATGGTCTCGTTCAGCGGCACCATTACGCCTGGAAGGCCGGTGAACTGTTCCGCAACGTGGAAGGGCTGTGAGAGGAAGCGCTGTGCGCGGCGGGCGCGCGCAACAACGAGCTTGTCATCGTCTGAGAGTTCGTCGACACCAAGGATGGCTATGATGTCCTGAAGTTCGTTGTACTTCTGCAGGAGCTGCTTGACTGCCTGTGCGGTGTTGTAGTGCTCTTCGCCTATGATGTTGGGGTCGAGGATGCGTGATGTGGATTCCAGCGGGTCTACTGCAGGGTAGATGCCTAGCTCCGCTATCTTACGTGAGAGTACGGTAGTGGCGTCAAGGAAGTTGAATGTGGTTGCAGGCGCGGGGTCGGTCAAGTCATCGGCTGGTACGTATATGGCCTGGACAGATGTGATAGACCCGTTCTTTGTTGATGTAATGCGTTCCTGCAATGTGCCCATTTCGGATGCGAGGGTAGGCTGGTAGCCTACGGCCGAGGGCATACGTCCGAGGAGGGCCGACACTTCTGAACCTGCCTGTGTGAATCGGAAGATGTTGTCGATGAAAAGGAGGATTTCCTTTCCGCCTCCGTCCTGGTCGCGGAACTGTTCTGCGACTGTAAGGCCTGAGAGAGCCACGCGCAGACGTGCGCCGGGCGGTTCGTTCATCTGTCCGAACACCAGGGTGGCCTGGGATTCCTTGATCTTGTCCATGTCTACGTCGGCGAGATTCCATTCGCCGCGTTCCATGCCATCCTGGAATTTTTCCCCGTATTTCATAACACCGCTTTCTATCATCTCACGGAGGAGGTCGTTGCCCTCACGTGTGCGTTCGCCGACGCCGGTGAATACTGAGAATCCGTTGTGGCCTTTTGCGATGTTGTTTATAAGTTCCATGATGAGCACGGTCTTTCCTACGCCTGCACCGCCGAAAAGGCCGATCTTTCCGCCTTTTGAGTATGGCTCGAGCAGGTCTATGACCTTTATACCGGTGTAGAGCACTTCGGTTGAGATGGACAGGTCCTCAAATTCAGGCGCCGGCTGATGGATGGGACGCAGGTTCTCGCGGTTGAGTTCCGGCAGGTTGTCGATGGGGTTGCCGATTACGTTCAGCAGGCGTCCTTTAACCTGTTCGCCTGTGGGGACTGCGATAGGACGCTCGAGGTTGTCGACACGCATTCCGCGGCGTAGGCCGTCAGTACTTTCCATAGCTACACAGCGCACTGTGTCTTCGCCGATGTGCTGCTCAACTTCAAGGATGAGCATTGTGCCATCTTGGCGGTCTATCTTAAGTGCTGTATAGATAGGGGGGATGTTGTTCTGGTCTCCCTCAAATATGACGTCGACTACCGGGCCGATTACCTGGGCTACTTTTCCGTAATTTTCGCTCATTGTGTTATGGAGGTTTGGGGATTTTAATGGTGGGTTAGAGATACCATCCGAATGTGATGACGAGTACCATCAGCACGAGGTTGAATAAGTTGATGGGGAGCAGATATTTCCATTCCAGAGCCAGCAGCTGGTCGATGCGCAGGCGCGGGAAGGTCCATTTGAACCATATGATGATGGCTGATATGGCGATCGCCTTGCCGATGAACCATACGAATGACGGGATGTAGTCCATCACTGCGTTGAATGAATCCCATCCTGGGATGTGCAGGGGCATCCAGCCGCCGAAGAATAGCAGCGCTGCGACTCCTGATACGATGAACAGGTTGAGGTATTCAGCGAGGTAGAAGAATCCGAAATGGATGCCTGAGTATTCTGTATGGTATCCGGCAGTAAGTTCGCTTTCAGCTTCTGGAAGGTCGAACGGGCCACGGTTTGTTTCTGCCGTTCCTGCTATTATGTATATCAGGAATGCGATGATGGCTGGGATGTGGCCGGAGAATATGAACCAGAGCCTGTCTTGTCCTGCCACGATGTCGCCTACGGACATTGAGCCGGCGAAGCATACCATTGTCACTACGGACAGACCGATGGACAGTTCGTAGCTGACCATTTGCGCGCCTGAGCGCAGTGCACCGATGAGGGTGTATTTGTTGTTTGATGACCATCCGGCAAGGAGTATTCCGAGGACGCCTATAGATGAGCATGCCACCAGGAAGAAGATGCCGATGTTGAAGTCAATGATCTGTAGGCCGTTGCCCCAGGGGAGTACCGCGAATCCGATCATTGAGGCGATAATCACCAGGTAGGGTGCCAGTGCGAACAGGAATTTATCGATATGGTTGAGGTGGATAAGTTCCTTGATAAGGATCTTGAACATGTCGGCAAAGCTCTGCAGAAGTCCGAACGGGCCTACACGGTTAGGGCCGAGGCGGCACTGGAAAGCGGCGCAGATCTTGCGTTCAAAATAGATGTAGAACAGGGCCAAGAGCGAGTATACCAGCAGTAGGCCGACGCCTATGAGCACGCATTCGACTGTTGTGGTGAGCCACTGCGGCATGAACGACAAAAGCGTCTGGTGTATCCAATTGGTGATTCCTGATAAATCTTGCATAGTCTATACAGTGTGAAATTACTTTTTTCTCGATGCTGTGTTGATTGGTTTGGTGGCTTTATCTGTCGATATCAGGTACGATATAGTCCAGCGAGCCACCGATGGTGATGAGGTCGGCGATTTTTGTGCCTTCCGTTATGTGGTCGACCACTGCGGCCAACGGCAGGCAGGGGGGGGCAATCTTCAGGCGGTACGGTTTTGTGGAGCCGTCGCTTTCGAGGTATATGCCGAATACGCCGCGGCAGCCTTCTACCATCGTGAACCAGTTGCCAACCGGCAGTTTGAGTACCTTCGGGACTTTTACGAGGTATTCGCCGTCGGGGATGTTGTCTACGAGCTGTGCCAGGATGCGTGCAGACTGTTCCATTTCGAGCATGCGTGCCTTGAAGCGTGCCATGGAGTCTCCTTCGGTGAGCACTATCTCGTCGAAGTCGAGTTCGCTATATATGCTGTAGGGACGGAGCTTGCGCATGTCGCATGCCCAACCGGAAGCCCTTCCTGACGGGCCTGTTACGCCGCGGTCGATGGCGTCTTCGCGGGACAGGACGCCTACGCCTTCAAGACGCTTGCGTGCGATTACGTTGCCGGTAAATATTTTGTTGTATTCCTTTATGTTTGCCGGGAGTACTTCCAGGAGAGCCTTCACGTCCTTTACAAAATCGGGGTGTAGGTCCTGCATTACGCCGCCTATGCAGTCGTAGTTGAATGTCATGCGTGCGCCGCATGTCTTTTCCATGATGTCGAGGATCTGTTCGCGTACACGCAGGGTGTAGAACAGCATCGTGGTTGCACCAAGGTCCATGCAGTATGTTCCGATGAACAGGCAGTGTGATGCGATGCGTGATAGCTCGTCCATCATTACGCGGATGACCTGTGCGCGACGGCTTATCTCTATCCCGGCGGCCTTTTCGATGGTCATGCAAAGGCCGTGGTGGTAGTTGTGGGCTGAGAAGTAGTCGAGACGGTCCATGAAATGGAGGGTCTGCGGGTATGTCAGGTTTTCACATAGCTTTTCTACTCCGCGGTGGATGTAGCCCAGATATATGTCGATTTTTTTGATGGTCTCGCCGTCGATTGCTGTGCGGAAGCGTAGCACACCGTGTGTGGCAGGGTGCTGCGGGCCGATGTTCACCACGAAATCGTCTTCCTGGAATATGCGGCGCTGTCCTTTTACCACTTTGCCGTCAGCTCCTTCTGTGTATACGTCTGTAAAGTCGGTCTGGCGTTCGTTTTCGATTGATACCGGGTTTATTTCCGGGTCTGCATCGTAGTCTTTACGCAGGGGGAATCCTTTCCAGTCGATGTTCAGGAACAGCCTGCGCATGTCCTGGTTGCCGATAAATATGATGCCGAAGAAGTCGTAGACTTCACGTTCGTATATTTCTGCTATCGTCCACACGTCGGAAACGGAGTGGAGCATGGGCTTTTCGCGGTCGGTTGTCTGGACGCGGACGGCCACTTCTTCGTTTGTGGCTGTTGACATCAGGTAGTAGATAGCACCCATTGAGGTCTGCCAGTCCATTCCGACGATGGTGACAAGGTAGTCCATCTTCAGGACATCGCGGAGTGTGAGCGCCATTTTATGCCATTGCGCATCGGGGATGGTTATCTGGAGCTTGTCGCCCTGCTCAAAGGCCGCTTCTGGAAACAATTTGGCAATCTGTTGCTGGATTTCTGCCATAATTATTTTATGTGTGGATATTTGTTTATTCTGTTATATGGGGAATATCCCGCAATTTTCGCGGGTCAGTCGTTGACCCCTTCTATGGGGTGGTTTTTGAGGAATTCCTCCTGGCTTTCTTTCCTGTTCACGCCTCCGAAGAATTTTTCAACCTTGATTTTGCGGGAAAGTTGCATTATTCCGTAAATCATGGCTTCAGGACGTGGCGGGCAGCCTGGTATGAAGACGTCTACAGGCACAATGTCCTCGATTCCGCGTGCCACATGGTATGAGTTGCGGAACGGGCCGCCGGAGATCGCGCAGCTGCCGCATGCAATCACGTATTTCGGTTCTGCCAGCTGGTCGTACAGGCGGCGGAATGCCGGCACCATGCGGTGGACTATAGTGCCTGCGACCATCATGAAGTCGGCCTGACGTGGGGATGAACGGGCCACTTCCCATCCGAAGCGGGCCATGTCGAAGCGGGCCGCCCCTAGGGATACGAACTCGATGCCGCAGCAGCTTGTGGCGAAGGTAAGTGGCCACAGGGAGTTTGAGCGTCCCCAGTTTATGAGTTTGTCAAACGAGCCTACTATGACGTTTGTACCGGACTCGTTGAGTTGCTTGACGAGGGATTCGATGTACTCGTTGTCTTTCCATGCCTCGTAGGGCATGCTCTTGGTGGTTATTTCCATTCCAAAGCTCCTTTCCGCCAAGCATATATTAGGCCCAGCACTAAAACACCGAAGAATACTGCTATACTGATGAGGCCGCCTACGCCTAGTTCACGCATCCGGACTGCCCATGGGTACAGGAATACAGTCTCAACATCGAAGGCGAGGAACAGGATGGCAAAAAGGTAGTAACCTACCTTGAATTGTGCCATAGATTCGCCTCGTGTGGGGATACCGCACTCGTATGGCTCTCCTTTCTGCGGGTTGAACGAACTGGGTGAAATCAGCTTTGCCACCCACATTGCCAGTGCTACCAGGCCGAAGCCGGTAAGGACGGCGACTATGGCCAGCGTTGCATTGTTCTCGATTCCAAAAATGGCTAATGATAACATGGTTTTAAATAATTATCTGAGTCGATGCCGGCTTTACATGAGCATACGCTAGGCATCTATCTGAGCGGTAGGTGCTTGGCGCGTGTCATCAGGCCGATAGCGGGCACTCGTGCCCTACTACGCTGCAAAGGTAGTGAAAATATATTAAAAATCAATGTGGGCGACTGTTAATTTTTGCCGCGTCGTCATTTGGGGTTGCATGTGGTTTTGGCTTCAACGGAGTATGGTGTACCCATTGCGTTGCAGTTGAATCCGAGGTCCATATTACTGTAGACTGTCATGGCGCATCTGAGTGCAGTTATGGGGAACTGAGGCCATGGAGTGTCTCCGATCTCAGGTGTGACGGCGTTTGCCGCGGCGCGGATTTCCGCGCCGTTGAATGTGCATGGAAGGTCTTTGAATACCATGTCCATGGGCCGCGGCATGTTTGCTGCGAACCGTGCCTGGTACAGTTTAAGTGACATTGTGGATGTGGCCGGGTCTATTGATGCCTGGTAGTACATGTCGGAGTTGGTGAATACTGACCCGTCGGGTGATGTTATTTTTGTGGTGAATCCGGCGTCTTCTTGCGGGAAGAAGTAAAGTTCGCGCGGGTAGGTCGATACTGTGTACCGGCTGTCGATTGTGTAGGTGATCCATATGACAGGTGTATGGGATGGATGTCCGCCGATGTTGGCTGTCCGGTCAAGGATGCTTATCTGGAATGAGTCGAATGTGGTGTCGCCGGATGTCTTTGAGTGTACGTTTGTCGTTTTCCATCCATTGTCGTCGTATTTCCACGGGAGGTCGCTGAGGGTCATTTCTGGTTTCTGTTCCTGTCCGAGGGTCAGTCCGGTTATGGTGACGGATACTGTGTTCTTTGTATAGTTGTAGCTTATGCCATATGACGGGCCGGCGCTTACGGTGGTCTGCCCTGTGGCCTTGTCGGTCACGGTGCTAAAGCATTGTGTGCTGTCGTAGGCCATTGGTGTTATGAAGTTGTCCTCGTCGCAACTTGATGCTGTGGACATGAGGATGGCGGCTGAGATGATAGTGTAGGCGATATGTTTCATGTTTTCGTTGATATTGTTTGGGTGGTTTGTTATTTTGTAGTCGATATATGTATATTTATGCGTAGTGTGAGGCCTGCGGTCCATGGGTTGCCTTTCTGTACGAATGCGTTACCTATGGATACGAAGTAGAATGTGTTGTATTTTGTGTTTGATATGTTTTCTCCCCATAGTTTTATGGACACTCTGCTGTTGCTCCATTCTGCGTATGCTGACGGCAGTATGTAGAATGGCTGGCTGACGGTGTTGCTGTCATCCCAATAGATGCGTCCTGTTCCGCGCAGGGATGCGGAAAATGAGAGTTGTGACGATGAAAGCGGGAGGGTGTATGATGCCGCCAGGAACAAGGTGTTGGCAGGTGCGTACGGCAGACGCCTGCCTGCCATGTCGGCGACGCCGTTGTGGTATTTTGTGAAACGGGCGTTGGTGTGTCCCCACGATGCGTTCAGGCGTATGCGGTCGGTGGGCTTGGCGGTAGCGGCGATTTCGCATCCGAAGCTCCTTGTGCGTCCTGCGTTGGTCATTATGCGTCCGGTGGTGCTTCCGTTGGGGAATGTGGTGAGCTGCTGGTCGCGGCATGATATGTAGAATGCGGCGGCGTCAAGCCTCAACAGGCCGTTGCACAGGTCGAGGTGTGTACCCAGTTCGTAGTTCCAGCTTTTTTCTGGCTTGTAGCTTACTATGTCCTTTGGGGAATATGATGAGCTTATTCCCATAAGGGCCATAAGTTCCTGTTGGAGGAGGTCGCTGAACATCTGGGTGTTGTATCCCCCGGATTTGTAGCCTTTGGCGGCTGATATGTAGATTATGGATTTGTTGAGTCCGGGAAGAGTGTATGTTATTGCGAATTTAGGTGTTATCTCGGTGAATTCCTGCTTTAGCCTAAGTGGGGTTTTTATGTTGACAGGTGTGTTGCTGTAGGTCTCCAATGTCCCGTCTGGAAGCCGATGGAATGTTGTGTATGATGTGTTGCAGCGGCTGTGCGAGCGCATGGTGGCTTTTTCGTGGCCGACCCTCATTCCGAGTGTGAACTTCCATCGTCCAAGGGTATAGTCGCTTGTGTGATAAATGGCGATTCCTTTGGCGGGCAGGTAAAAGTCGCTTCCGAGCGTGAATGAGTCTTCATCCCATTTTATCGGGTAGTCGGGGTTGTATTCGTTGCGGTGTTGCAGTATTAGCCGTTCAATGCCGTCTTGCTTGAATCTGACGGGCGCGTCCATATAGGTGAATCTGGCGAATCCGAACAATCCGGCAAGCCATGAGTAGCTGTCCGATGAGCCTTTGACAATGAAGTCCTGTGTCACGGCCCATTCCCGGCGGCGTTGTGAGAGCGTGAAATAGTCGTCGGGTAGGAAGTCCTGGTCGAGGGTCATGTTGTCCTTCATGTATTGCAGTGAGGTGGCGGAGGCTACTGATATGTTGTTTCCGGTCCATGTTACGGACAGGCCGTCGGTGAATCCGTCGCGTTTGTAGAAGCATGTGTCGTTGTGGGCGATCTGTCCTGTTGCCAATGATGCATAGGGGAATCCTCCTTGCCTGGATTTGGTGAATGATGCGGTGTTGTCGACCGCCCATTGCGTAGAAGGACGCCACGCGGTTTTCCATCTTAATGATGTCTGGCGTTCCTTGTCGACTTTATTGCCTGTGTATGTATTGCGGTAAAAACCATCGGATGATGTTTGGTAGGCGCTTATGCCCATGGCGAGTTTTGGCGAGAATGCGGTATATACCGAGGCTGCCTGCTTAATGGAGTTGGCGCGTCCGTATTCGGCCATGATCCTGATCCCCTGGTATGAGAACGGTGACAGTGTGTATATGTTGACGAGGCCGCCCATCGTGTTACGGCCGAAAAGGGTGCTTTGCGGTCCGCGGAGTACTTCGATGCGCTGTATGTCGATAAGGTCGAAGTCGAAGTTGTCCTTGTTGAGGATGGGTACGTTGTCAACGTTCATGCCTACTACCGGCTGGTCGATGCGTGCGCCGAGGCCGCGGACATATATCGATGATGTCATCCTTGAACCGTAGGCAGGTATGTAGAAGTTTGGTGTCAGTTCGCTGGCGTCCTTCAGGGTCACTATGCCGTAATCTTCAATCTGGTTTCGGCTTATGGTGGTTTCGGCTACTGGGTGCGACCACATGCGGCCTGTCTGCTTGAAGGCGCTTATTGATATTTCCTGGAGTGTGATGGTGGAGTCGGATGTCAGTCTTCCGGATGGGTGTGCCGGGGTGATGCCTGCTGCATTGGAGGCGATGGAGAGTAATGATATGGCGGTAAGAATTTTTGTCATCGGAGGGTGTGAGGAGTCCTGTCCCGGTATCGAAAGTGAAATGCAAAGGTACGGAAAATAACGTTAAGATACAAAAAATCCCGTCTGGTAAAGACGGGATTTAGTGAGGTACCTAGCAGAATCGAACTGCTGTAAACGGTTTTGCAGACCGGTGCCTAACCACTCGGCCAAGGTACCATTGGTGGTTGGTTTGCAGGTGCAAAGGTATGCCAAAATTTTTAGATATGCAAGAATTTGTGATGCTTTTTTGCGTTTATGGTGCGGCAAGCCCGGAAGTTTGGGCTTCCGGGCTTGTTTTTATGGTGTCATTTCTGTTGATGGGCAGGGCGGAGAAGATCGTTGACGGTCTTTACGGGATTGAATGTCTCTGCCGGGACTTCGACGAAGGCTGTGTTCCAGTCGCTCATAGCCCCGTTCCATAGTCCTGGAAGTTCCAGCGCCCGGAGGTCTTTGCCGTGGAGTGATTTTGATGAGATGAATCCTGTGTTTTGGTCTACGTATGCAGGTAGGTTATATGTCTTACCGAAGTCGTCCTTGATGTAGCATACAAGGTCTACCGGATTGAAGTGGGTTGCGCCGGCCAGCATGTCTGAATATTCCTGGTTGTTGGGATCTATCTGGTGGCTTTCAAGGATTTGTGGGGATGTTGACCCGTCCTGATTGTAGGCGATGAACGGGCCGCCTCCAGGTTCGCCGTCGTTACGCACCATGCCGCATACACGTAGTGGACGGTTCAGTTTTGCTGCTATGTAGCTTGCCAGTTCGTTTCCGCGCAGGGTGTCTGTCTTTGGGTCGTTTATGCATAGTTTTTCGCGCATGAATGCCACCATTTCCTTAAGGTTGGCATCGAGTGCGCCGCCGGCGTTTATCAGGCGGAGGTAGGATGTTATTGTGTCATGCAGTTCGATGAGGTATCCGGCTAGCACACGTTTGTAGCGAAGGGTAGGGGTACGCCGTGCGTCGGGTACTACATTGTCGATGTTTTTTATGAATACTACCTGTGAGTCTATATCGGCAAGGTTGCGTATGAGTGCTCCGTGTCCTCCGGGGCGGAATACAAGGTTGCCGTTTTCACGGAACGGGGTGTTGTCGGGGTTTACGGCTACTGTGTCGGTGGATGGTTTCTGCTCGGACAATGACACTTCGTATTTTACGCCCAGGCGCTTTTCCAGGGCCGGGACTGTCTCTGCCAGCTTTTTCTCGAAGAGCTGCCTGTGGTCGGATGATACGGTGAAATGTAGGGATACCTTGCCGTTGACGGCGGCTGATTGTGCACCTTCAATAAGTTGTTCTTCCAGTGGTGTGCGTACGCCATCGGTATAGCGGTGGAATGTCAGCAGCCCTTTCGGCAGGTTGCCATAGTTCATTCCTGATGGGTTCACGATTGCGCTTACGATATCGTGGATGCGGTTGTCGCTGATAAGCTCCTTGATGCCCATGCCGTGTGCGGCTTGTAGGGTTGCATCGAGTTCATCGTAGAATGGTATGTTGTCAATGTCCTTGATGAGCTTGTCGACCGGAGAGCCTTCGGCCGGTGTTTCTTCTTTTTGGTCGAGGTATGAGAACAGTGCCTTGAACATACGTGATGCCGCTCCTGATGCGGGTACGAATTTGGTCACAGATCCACCATTGGCCAGGAATTTTTCCCATCTGGCCATAGCCGTCTCTTCCTGTTGGGGGGAAAGGGATGTGATGCCGTTGCCTACTACGGCAGATGATGCGATCTTGAGGTACGGGAAGCCGGTTGTGAACCGTTCGAGCTGCTGGTTGAGTGTATCTTCTGTGATACCCTTTTTTTGTAGAGTGTTTAGGTCGTTGTCGTTAAGCATTTGGTAAAAGTCTAAGGGGTTTATTATTTGGTTTTATCTTGATATGCGCTTGAGCAGGCTATATGCGGGGAGTATCCCTAGTTCGCCGGCTTTTGACAGGTCGTTGACGGCGGCATCACGGTTGCCTAGCTTTAGGTATACGTATCCGCGGTTGAAGTACGCTTCACCCATGTCGGGCTTCAGGCGTATTGCTTCGTTGTAGGCGTTGAGCGCTGATGTAAGGTCTTGCAGTTCGGTGTATATGTTTCCTCGGTTGAAGTGGGCTTCCGGCATCCTAGGTGACAGTGTGATGACGTGGGAGATGTCATCGATGATGTCGCCGTATGTTTTCCTGCGCATGTGGAGGGCTATTGCCGGGTCGTCGGAAGTCTGTACGCTGCCGTTCTCCCTGGCTTTCAGTTCACGGTATCTGGCCTGCGCCCTTAAGAAGTATATGGGGGCGTAGTCTGGGGCAAGTTCAGCCGCTTTGTCGAGGTCCTTGATAGCGGCTGCGTAATTGTGTATGGTGACAAGGTCGAGTGCGCGTCCTATGTGGTCCACAGCCCGAGGCGGATGTGTGGCTATGTATGCATTGTAGTATTCTATCGAGGAAAAATGCTGGTTGATGTCGGCTGGGTCGGTCAGTACAGGTGGGTGGTTTGTTACCATGACAGTCTGCCGTAGTGCCCGGGTTGCGTTTAGCTCGTCGACTTCTTTTATATAATATGTGTTTTCACGCAATTCTGTAGGCGATGCATGGTAGCTTAGCTCCATCATTGGTTCGATCTCTATCGTGAAATTGCGGTCCTGTACTTTTCCGCGTATGTCCTTGTTGTTGAATTCTTCCTGTATTTCCGGGGAGTTTTCTATCGTTAGCAGTGATGCGAACCGCCGTGATATGTCGTCGGGTGTCTTTTCGTCGGTGTTGTCGGGCTGTTTGCCGTTTCCGGTTTTTGTGGTGTCTTCGGCCGGACGTTTTTTACGGGACATGGCCAATGCTGAATCGTAGTCGCGCATGGCGTTGTTGCGGTCTCCCATCTTGCTGTAGAATTCACTTCTCATGAATATTGCGCCAGGGAAGTCGGGGAATGCCGATATGACTTGGTTTATGTCGGCAATGGCTTCATGATATTGCATCTTGTTCCCGTAGATGAGAGCGCGGTTGTATAATGCGCGGTAGTCGTCGGGATCGAGTTCGAGGACCTTGCTGAAGTCAATCAGTGCGCGGTCGAACGCGTTGACTTCGGTGAGCAGCAGTCCGCGGTTGAACAGGGCTGTGGTGTTTAGCGGTTCGAGCTGCAGCGAGTAGTCGTAGTCGGCCATCGCTCCGAAGTAGTCGTCAAGATTGTACCTTAAGAAGGCCCTGTTGATGTAGAATGCCGCAAATCTGGGCTGTAGCTTTATGGCTTCGTCCATGTCGGAGAGAGCCTTTGCGTAGTCGGCGTGTCTTTTTATGGCCAGGTCGGCACGCATCACATATGCGTTTGTCGCATTTTTGTTTATTTCCAGGGCTTTGTCTATGTCGGCAGCCGCGGCAGTGGTGTCGCCTTGCGCCAGATACAGTCTTGCGCGCCCTATGTATCCGTTGTCGAACCCGGGATATGCCTTTAGCAGCCTGGCATATGTGTCGGCAGCGCCTTCAAGGTCTCCTGTCGTCTCCTGTGCCATGGCCATGTTGAACATCAACTGCCTGTTTTGTGGGAGCAGCTCGAGGGCATGACGGTAGTCACTGATGGCTTCCGTTCCCAGTCCCAGGTTTTGGCGCGCGACACCGCGGACTTCGTATGCATCTGTGATGAATGGGTTTATCTCTATCGCCTTTGATGCGTCCTCTTCCGCTCCCTGGTAGTCTTCCAGGTTGAGTTTTGCGATAGCCCGGAGGAAATATGGGCGTGCCAGGTATGGCTTGGCGTGGATGACCTGGTTGAAGTATTGTATGGACAGCATATAGTCCTCGAAATACAAGGAGTTTTGGCCTATACGCATAACCTGCTCAGCGTTTATCTGTGCATTGGCAGTGTATGGCAGAGATAGTGCCGCTATGACGGATATTATAATTGATATTAATATTCTCATTAAAAGATTGTCCTATTGTTGGAAATGGCTGATTTGCCTATTTTTGAGGCGTGTTGCCATGTATGTTATGTAACGGTACGCAAAGTTAACCAAAATTGGAGTAATGTAAGCTTAAATGATGCAAAAACAGGAGGGCTTTTATATATTATTCATATTTGTAAAAGAAAAAAGTCAAGTATTCTCCGTATATTTGACTTCATATAATTACTCATGCTCGGTAAACTAAATATTTACGTATATTTGACTTCGTCCAATATACTCACGCTCAGCAAACCCAAATAAATTTGTTTTGCACTCGACTTATTCGTATATTTGTGCTATTAATTGAAGAACAACATCCGGAGCATTCATGGATTCCAGAAATGAAAAGATATATGGTCTAATAGGCTTTCCTTTGGGGCATTCATTTTCCCAGGGATATTTCAACCAGAAATTTGAGTCGGAAAAAATCAATGCCGTATACAGGAACTTTGAGCTTCCTGATATAGGCGATTTTATGGAACTTGTGGCGGAGACACCTATGTTGGCCGGACTTAATGTGACGATACCGTATAAGCAGCTGGTGATACCTTATATGGACGAGATGGATCCGGAGGCGGCGGACATAGGGGCAGTGAATGTTATAAAGGTGATGCATGGAAGTGACGGGTATCCCAGGTTCAAAGGCTATAACACGGATGTGCTTGGTTTCCGGGATTCATTGAGGCCTATGTTGCGTGAATGCCACCGCAAGTCATTGGTGCTTGGTACGGGCGGAGCAGCCAAGGCTGTACGGTATGCGCTCGAATCAATGGGTATTGAAGTGCAATATGTGTCAAGGACAAAAAGGGACGGTGTGCTGACATATGGGGAGCTTGACGCTGATATCATGGCTTCGCATAGGATCATAGTGAATACCACTCCATTGGGTATGTATCCTGATGTTGACGGTTGCCCTGATATACCGTATGAATATATAACTGATGAGAACTTATGTTATGACCTGTTGTATAATCCAGATGTGACGATGTTCATGCGTAGGTCGAGACAACAAGGCGCAAAGGTAAAGAATGGGCTGGAGATGCTGCTTTTGCAGGCTTTTGCCTCATGGAAGATATGGAACAGCTAGTTTGGCATGTAGTATTCGGATCTGTTAATTAAAAAAATATAAAAGCAATGAAAGTTGCGGCAAGAATCATTTATCTGTCAGTGATAGCACTGATACTTATACCTTTAAATAGTTTTGGGTTGCCACAGATATCGGCACCTGTGGCTTTGCTGCTGGGGCTGGTGTTTGCGTTCGTGTTTACAAATCCATACCCGTCATTCAACAAGAAGTGCTCTAAATACCTTTTGCAGGTATCGGTGGTTGCCCTTGGATTCGGGATGAATATAAATGAGTCATTGAAAAGTGGTGCAGACGGGATGATGTTCACTGTCGTGTCGGTTATCGGTGTGATGGGGCTAGGTATCCTGGTGGGCTATTGGATGCATATAAACAGGAAGACTTCATATCTGATAGCATCTGGCACTGCAATATGCGGCGGCAGTGCCATCGCAGCAGTTGGCCCGGTGCTGAAGGCCGACAGTGACGAAATGGCGGTGTCTTTGGGTGTAATATTCATATTGAATGCGATAGCGCTGTTCATATTCCCACCCATAGGGCATATGCTGGATATGAGCCAGACGCAGTTTGGCACATGGGCGGCAATAGCCATACATGATACTTCATCAGTGGTCGGTGCCGGTGAGGTGTATGGGCCGGTGGCCTTTGAGACTGCCACGCTTATCAAGCTGACGCGTGCATTGTGGATCATACCGCTTGCCTTTGTCACGATGTTCCTGTTCAAGGACAAGACTGGAAAGGTGGCCATACCTTGGTTCATTTTCCTGTTCGCGGTGGCGATGGTGATAAATACCTATTGTCCGCTGCCTTCGGCCTTGAATGAGTTTTTGTGCTCTTGGGTGGCCCGGCGGGGGCTTGTTGTGACCTTGTTCCTTATCGGGGCATCGCTGTCTCCTTCAATGGTCAAGCATGTCGGTGTGAAGCCGTTATTGCTTGCGGTGCTGCTGTGGATTGCCATAGGCGTGAGCAGTTGCCTGATAGTGCTTGATACGGTGGACTGATCCTATAGCATTACATGAAGTATCCGTTGTCACTTGTGCCCACCGCTCCGGTGCTGGCCGGGCTGGTAACGGGTATTTTGCTTTCACAAGCCGGAGTGCATGTATATGTGGTGGCTTTGCTTGTTGCCGCGTCTGTGGCCATGTATTTGTCGAGATGGCATTATGCTGCTTTTGTTGTGCTTTCGTGTGCGCTTGGTTGGGGTGCATATTTGCTCCATGAGCCGGCGATGCCTCCATTGGATGTCATGGGGCGCGAAGGGAGGTATGTTGCGGAAGTGTCCAGCGTAAGGGAGTATTCCGGTGGTAGGGTAATGGTTGTGGAAGTGCGCGGGTTGGAGGGATATGGTGCTGTTGAACCATTTCTGGCCTTGATGCCAACGGCAACATTGGAGCCGTTGGTTGCCGTCGGCGATGTTGTTTGTTTTGACGGCGCGCCAACTGATATTGAAAGATATGATGATTTGCCGGGGCAGACGGATTACAGTGCCTATTATAAGGCTATGGGTGTTACTGCTCAGATGGAGCATGATGTTTCGTCCTTGAAGGTGTATCCGGTTGATGATCCCGGTTGGAGGAATGTCATGGAACGCCAGAGAATGGGCTGGGTGAACCGCCTTTATTCAAGCGGTATGCGGCCGGAGACTGTGCAACTTATAGCTGCAATGGTGATAGGCGACACCTCTACTCTGGAAAATGAAACCAGGCGGGCGTTTTCTTCAGCCGGACTTGCCCATGTACTTGCGTTGAGCGGGCTTCATGTGGGGGTCATTGCATTTATGATTTCGTTGGTGCTGTTTCCGTTGACTGTGTTTGGCCTGAATAACTGCAAATGGACAGTTACGATAGTGCTGTTGTGGATATATGCTTGTGTTACTGGCTTTTCTCCATCCGTTACCAGGGCTGTGGTAATGGCGACTGTGTTTCTTGGCGCACGTATATTGCAGCGCCGTTACAGTCCATACAATTCATTATCGGTAGCGGCTATAATCATACTGGTGTTTGATCCGCGGGCCTTGTTCCAGCCTGGATTCCAGATGTCGTTTATGGCAGTGTTGTCTATATTGATGTTTTCCGGCAGGCTTAATCCTTTTGCAAATTCTAAAAATAGGTTGGCTTACAATGCTATGATGCTGGTGACTGTGCCTGTATCTGCTATGCTGGGCACAGGCATGATCGCTGCTGCATGGTTCGGCAATTATCCGGTGTATTTCCTTGTTGCCAATCTGGCGACTGTATGGCTTGTACCTCTTTTTGTCGGTTCGGGGATGTTGATGTGTGGTTGCTTGTCGGTGGGGTTATGTCCCGGATGGCTTTGCGGTGCGCTTGATTTTATGTCTGGGCTGTTTTCTGGGATTGCTGACTGGGTCAGCGGGTTGCCGCTTGCCGGAGTTTGTGTAGGGGTGGCGGCAATTGCATTGGCCGCATATTTCCTGTCTGTAGGTTGCGCTTACGTATCGTTGGTGCGTAAAAGTAAGGTTTGGTGGATGATTACGCTATTTTCTGCATCGGTTTTTGTGGTCATGCTTTTTTGTGGAGGCAGGCATCCATCTGCAGGGGTTTATGTCTCGGGGACAAGAACCAGGACAGATATAGTTGCTGACACGGGACAAGGATTTGTCTATGTCCACACCACTTCGGAAACGGCAGATAGGGAGACCATGTGTCGTGCATATGACGGCTTTTTTCGGAATATCAGAGCCGATAGTATCTGTTTTGCAGGAAATGAGGCCGTTGACAGGGGATGTTTCCTGCGTCAAGGCCATATTTTTGCTTTCGGTGACAGGGTAATGGTCCTGGTGACGGATAAGAAATGTCTGGAGAAGCCAGCAGGACTGTGTATTGATTATGCGATTGTCGACCGCCGTTATGTAGGACGTCTAGGGAAGGTTATAGAAGAATTGAGGCCGGATACGGTGGTCATTGCACGTGATGTGTCTCTTAAACGCCGTGGGGCTTGGATTGACACTTGCATGGCCAGGGGTGTTCCTGTTATAGACTTGCGGAAGCGAGGATTGAAAGTGGTCACTTCAGGCGTTTGAATAACGGCTTGTCAGGAATAAGGTATATTTCCACACGCCTGTTCTTGCGTCTGTTTTCGCGGCGGTCATTGCTTGTAAGAGGTTCATCCATGCCTTGTGCGTATGGTACAAGCAAAATGTCATCGTTGCCTCCGGATGCCTGAATCAGGTAATCGGCTATTGCTGAAACTCTGGACTCTGTAAGGGCATCGGCATATTCCCGGGAGCCAGTGTTGTCGCTGTGGACGGCAACGAGCATCTTGTATAGCTGAGGCTGGTGTAGATATGGCAATAGTCCTTTGAGTTTTTCTGGATGTAGGACGGTGTCGTTGGGCGCGAACAGCTCATCGCATGGAATAGTGATTTCCATAGCCTCCCCATTGCGGATGACTTTTACAGAATAGCCGTTCTTTGTCAGTTTGTCACGGTTGGCCTTTATGTTCGCAGTGATGGCCTTATGTAATTTCCTGGGGACTGCCGGGCTTTCGATGTTTTGGGATATTTCCAGTTCCATCGGATCAGCGTCATTGCCGTTGGCGGCATTAGCGCAATTGAGAGTGTATGCGGCAGCCAATACCGCCAGATAGACTGGTCTGAGAGGATTCATGTCTGGAAAAAGGAGGAGGGTGTGGATATGTGGCTTAGTCGATATCGATGTCTTCGTTTTCATACAATGCGTCTTCTGCAGCCATTTCTGCATTGACGAGTGCTTCCACATCGTTGAGGTCTATGGTATTGCCTTTATCCTTTGAAAGCATTTTGCGGGTGTGTGCCACGAGGTCGTCAACGTCAAGGTCGTCCTCATCATCTTCTGCGTCTATGTCAAGTAGGCCATGGTCTTCGTAGTAGTCCCAAACTATGTCATAGATTATGGTGATGTCATCATCACTATATTTTTTGCGTATATCTTCTGGAAGGGCGGCGCGGGTCGCATCGATAAGAGCTTGTTCTGAAATCATGATGGTGCTTTTTGTTTTGTTTCTCAGTTATTGTTTAAACGTTTTTTATGACATAATGGGCTATAGGTCCAGAAGTCCTTCAGGAAGGTCGACTGATATTGATAGTTTATCCATATCAATGTCCGTTATGAATTCATCAACGATCGGTACAAGTATTTTCTTGTCTTCAGGTGAGATTACAATGAACAGCGCATTGTCTGTTGATACGTCGATATCATCAATTTTGCCGATGAGATTCCCGTTGCTGTCTTTCATGGAGAATCCGGCGAGTTGGTCGGCAGTAAGGCCGTCTTGGTTTTCGCAATATGCATCCTCGTCCAATCCGTTGAGAGTGGCTGTGATGCAGTATAGGTCTTTGCCGGAGTAGAGTGCAGCTTCCTCATCGTTGTCAATTCCATCAATGGTCAGCAGCTGCGCGTCAGTGCCCCGCCGTCTAGACGATACCACCTTGAACGGTACAAAAATTCCATCGATTTCCATTATAAGGAATCCTAATTCGGATGCGTCTGCCCGACATTCAATAGATGCGGATATTTCCCCTGCATGTCCGTGCGGCTTAATGGCCTTGCCGATAAGTGTGAGCTGGCTACGGGTTATCATCTACCGTTTCTTTTTCTTTTTTCCGGAGGGTTGTGGGGCAGCCTGGAATTCGTGCAGGCGGTGTTCTTCCGGATTCATTATTATTGCTCCATGTGAAATTTCACGCAGGTCCTTGAATATCTTGGCGTCATCGACCCCATCACTGTTTACGGCCAGCATGAGCTTTTTCATGTGGTTGGCAATCAGCATTATCAGTTCGTCCTTTTCTTCCCCTGCTTCCATTTCTACGGCTTTGTCTACCATGAGTTCCAGGTATTTGCCATAGTGTCTGCGGTGGATGTTTTCTGCGGTATATGGCAGCTTATCGGGGTGGCTTTCAAGGCTGTCGGCGTGTATTACTTCGACTGGGAAGTCGACGTCCAGTTTGAAATCGCTCATTATGGCCAGATGGTCCCAGAGTTTCTGTCGGTATCCTTCTGTGTGCCGTATGGCGGGAAACAGCGTGTACATGGCCGCCACTATTGAATGAGCGCACTTGGTGCGCTCATTCCTATCCTCAATTGTAAGGCAGTGGTCGACCATACGCTGAATGTTACGCCCGTATTCCGGTAGGATCAGGCGTTTCAGTTGGGTGTTGTAAGTCAGCATATGTATTATTAACCGTACGGTATGGTTACATGTTCATGCCGCCGTCAACCTGTATTACCTGGCCGGATACGTAGCTGGAGAGGTCCGATGCGAGGAAAACAGCGACATCGGCGATGTCTTCTGGCTTTCCTGCACGGCGTAGGGGTATCTTTTTAGCCCAATCGGCACGGACTTCATCAGGAAGGGCTGCAGTCATTGCAGTTTCGATGAATCCTGGTGCGATGGCGTTTGCGCGTATTCCGCGAGAGCCGACTTCCTGGGCGATGCTCTTTGCCAAGGCTATAAGGCCGGCTTTTGATGCTGCATAGTTAGACTGTCCGGCATTTCCATGTACGCCCACTACGGATGCCATGTTGATGATAGACCCTTTGCGCTGGCGCATCATGCCTGGCAGTACAGCGTGTATGAAGTTGAACGCGCTCTTGAGGTTGACGTTTATAACGGCATCCCACTGGCCCTCGGTCATGCGCATCATCAGGCCGTCTTTTGTGATTCCTGCGTTGTTGACAAGGATGTCGATTGAACCGAAATCTTTGAGGACTTCGGCCACTACTTCTTCGGTCTGTGCGAAGTCGGCGGCATTTGATGCATATCCTTTTGCCTTTACACCGTAGGCTGCGATCTCAGCTTCAGTGGCTTTGCCGTTTTCATCTATTACCAGGTCGGTAAAAGCCACATTTGCGCCTTCAGATGCGAATTTCAAAGCCAAGGCCTTGCCGATTCCACGTGCCGCGCCTGTGATGAGCGCGGTCTTTCCTTCAAGTAATTTCATATCTATTTCTTTATATGATTGAAAATATTTGTCTTGTTGTATAATCGACCACAAAGGTACGAAAAAAATCCTATAAGCAAATTTCACTACACATTATTAATATATAAGACTTATAATTATAATATAAAGTCATCTTGACTTATTTTAAACATACAAAATACAATAAGGAGTGTTAAGTGTAATGAGAAAAAACACACCTAAACACTCCTTGAATTGATAGAACTCATAGATAAAGA
>VSPW01000199.1 GCA_009775535.1 Muribaculaceae bacterium | reverse complement strand
AATATGCTAATTATATTGTCGTTCCTTGTAACGCTATCCAATGTAAAAGGTATGTTTAACCTATATGTTGTTTTGGGATTTAATGTGTCATAGATTTTCTTTATTTGAGATAATTCATAGGCATTTGTTTCCATTTTGAGCCATACCATATTATCCGGTTCGTTTTCCCATTGATGGGTAGGGCTATAAAATTGGTTTATAATAGAATCTTCTTGTGCATTGAAAATTTCCACCAAATAACTGCCATCAGATAAGTTATAATATCTGAAAACTAATTCCGTGCCATTATTCCCCTTATATAAATAGCCGTTGATAGTTTGCTCGAAATTTAATTGAGACATTGCTTCCGGCAAAGCATGATAGGATTCGTTATACGATTCAATCCTGCTTATTATACTGTCAAGGTTTGATGGCAAGTCATTCTCTCTATAATATTTTACGCTGTAACCTCTATAATTTAATGTCGCAAAGAATAAGGCAATCAGCAAAACAAAGCCGACAGCTATTGAAACGGAGACTATTTTCGTTATTTTAGTCATGCTTGTACTCTTAGCTTAACAAAGTTACTGATTTTCGCTGACATACAACGCTCTCTGTTGAAAATTCATGTCTTATACCGTATTTGCTCCATTATTTTGTGACATACCCCATAATATGATGAAGCATTTTTATACATAGCAGATTTTCAGTAATAAGAGTTGTTTAAAATCAATTCTATGGATAGTTTTTGTACCCCATTAGACGTATTGTCATACCCTTGATGGGGATTGTTGCGAAATATATGCTATCCACTGGAAGGAATGGGAAGAGATAGGGTGGAATTAAAAAAATGCTGAATTTTTTTTTGCCGGATTGAAAAAAAGTTGTACCTTTGCATCGTAATCGAATAGCGGTTACAGATAAGGCGATTTAGTGTAGTGGCCTAGCACGCCACCCTCTCACGGTGGAGACCCGGGTTCGATTCCCGGATTCGCTACAGAAATTCAGACAGAAAACGGTTTTGCGTTCCCTGTCTGAATTTTTATTATGGGGCGTTGTTTGGTAGATAGTGCCAAATAGTGTAACTTTGTGGATGTATTTTTAACCGGTCCGTGTCGGGCCTATATATAAAGTATATAATTATGAAAAAGATTGCATTTTTTCTGGCTGTTGCTATGGCAATAGTAGCGACTTCTTGTGGCGGTAACGGTTTTGATCAGGATAAGGCTGACAAGATTGTCAAGATGATGAATGACGGCGAAGAGCTGACGCAGGAGGATTATGCCGAAGCTATCGGTCTTATTGAGGTTGGCAGCGACGTTTCTATGGAGAAGGTGGAAGAGCTTGCTGGCATAGAGGACAAGTCGGAAATGCTTGAAAAGGCCAAGGAGATTGAAAATGATGAGACGTTAGTGGATATGGCTAAATCTGTGCAGGCCATGATGGTGTATATTTACCAGCACCGTACCGACCTAGACCAGGATAATGCCGCTCGTTTGGAAAAATATGAAAAGGGCATGGCGGAACGTGCCCAGAATATAGGTAAGTAAGCTTCCGGAGCATATGGTGGCGGGAATTGTAAGGTCGTTGATGGCGTATGCCGTGCCCTTGCTGGCCTGCTTTGCTTTGGCGGGGTGTTCGGGGAAGGATGGCACTGCGCAGGGCAGGGTCATAGCGGTGAGCATCGAGCCTCAGCGCTGTTTGCTGGAGAGGATTGCCGGTGGCCGTTATGATGTGGTCACTGTGCTGCCTCCGGGGACAGACCCTGAGACATTTGAGCCCGCCATGAGCGTCAGGATGCGTCTTGCCGATGCCGACGCATACATGATGGCCGGGCATTTGCCTTTTGAGGCTACGTTCGGCCGTAGTCTCAAAGGTGACAATCCTCGCCTGCTTACAATGGATACGTCCGAAGGGATTGATATCATTACCGGCACGCATGTGCATTCTGACGGGCACGGCCATAGCCATGACGCCGATCCGCATACATGGACATCGGCAAGGAACGCCAAGATAATGGCGGGGAATATGTTGCGCGGGCTATGCCGCCTCGATCCCGAGGGGGCTGATGTATATAAAAAAAACTATTCGTCACTTGTCTTGTGGATTGATTCGTTAGATAGTGCCATTTCGCAACGGTTGGAGCACGTAAAGGGCTGTTCGTTTGTGGTATGGCATCCATCGCTAAGCTATTTTGCCCGTGATTACGGGTTGAATCAGATAAGTGTGGGCAGCGAAGGCAAGGAGGCCACCGCGCGTGCTTTGCAGAGGTCGGTCGACAGGGCGGTTGCCGATAGTGTACGTGTGTTCTTCTTCCAACGCGAGTTTGACAGCCGTCAGGCCGATGCCGTGAACCGGCATATCGGGGCCAGGATGGTTGCCATAGACCCTCTGGGGTATGATTGGGAAGGGCAGATGAATCTTATCGCTGATGAGCTCGCGTGTCCATAGGCATCATCCAGATGGCTGTGTCACTTTCGCCACAGATCCGGAGCGTCCGGCGATAAGGATAGAGGATGTGTCCATGCGTTGGGGGCGCAGGCAGGTGCTGCGCGATGTAAGCTATACGGTTAACTATGGCGATTTTGTGGCCATAACCGGTCCGAACGGCGGTGGCAAGACCACTTTGCTGCGCATAATCTTAGGCTTGACGAGGCCGACGAGCGGAGCAGTACGGTATTTCGATGAAGAGGCCAGGCCTGTCAGCAGGATTGATATCGGCTATCTGCCTCAGAAAAATATGATCGATTCGCATTTCCCAATTTTGGTGGAAGAGGTTGTCGGTTCGGGATTGTTGGGCGTTAAGGGCCTTGATGCGGAGGAACGGCAGGGGCGTGTGGACGACACCATCATGCTAATGGGGCTTGAGGCCCATCGCCGTCAGCCTATCGGCGTGCTGTCGGGAGGACAGTTGCAGCGTGCGTTGCTTGGGCGAGCCCTTGTGTCCAGACCTGGGGTGCTTGTGCTGGACGAGCCTTTGAGTTATATAGACAAGCGCTTTGAGTCTCGACTGTATGACATACTGTCGGGTGTGTCGGAGGATACAACCATATTGTTGGTAAGCCATGAATTGTCCATGATAGACCATATGGCAAACCGGCATATAATAATTGACGGCGGCCTTCATGAATGCAGTGCGCCGCACCATTATGTGTCCTCCGGTTGTGACTGATGTTGAC
>VSPW01000198.1 GCA_009775535.1 Muribaculaceae bacterium | reverse complement strand
GACACCGGCCAAGGTACGCCTCTCCACCGGGAAGCCGTCCAGGGGTATCGCATTGCCGAATGTACCTACAATATATATCCTCTTCCTTTCCTGAGGCACACCGAAGTACTTGGAATTCAGCACCGCATACGACACATTGTAGCCTATCGCACGGAGATGTGACAGTATGGTCCTTAACGTCTTGCCGCCGTCATGCCCCACAAGGCCCTCAACATTCTCAAGTATAAACCCCCGTGGCCTCTTGGTTTGCAGGATACGTTCCACATCGAAAAACAATGTCCCTCGCGTATCGGCAAAACCTTCCCGTTTCCCGGCAGCACTGAATGCCTGGCACGGAAAGCCGGCGCACAATATGTCGAAATCAGGTATTGCCGCCCCGTCAATCTGAGTGATGTCACCATGTATCTCTTCTCCAGGATGGTTCTGTCTGAGCACGGATACAGCATACGGCTTTATCTCGGATGTAAATACACACACCGGAGTATGACCTGCGTCGGCACATGCCAACTCCAGGCCTTTACGTATGCCGCCAATACCGGCAAAAAGGTCTATAAATCTAATGTCCATCGTTTCCTTTGTGTCTCTATACAGTATGCAAAGGTAAGAAAAATTGCAGTAAGTGCGGTCAGATGGTGTATATAATGCCTACGCCGAGGGTTATTATGTCGCGCAGTGGGATTGACCCGCTGAGTACCTTCTGGCGGACATAGAGGTCGCATGTGGATATCTCGTAGTAGACCGACAATTTGCGCCCGAGGTAGCGATCATGCTCCGGAATATAGAATGAGAAACGTTGCCCTATGCCCAGATGGAACCTTATCTTGCTCGAAAAGCCGTAATATCCATTGGGGTAACGGTCTGGTTCTGACACCCAGAAGTCGCCATGGAGTATGGAGTTGACCGACAGCGAGACAAAGAAAGGCTTGACGCACCAGTTGCCTCCCAGGCGGAAACGCCATGGCACATATATCTCTTTCAGTGTCAGTGTCCAGTAGTGATGCCATCCATACCGTTTGGGGAGATATCCCAACAGCAGGTGTGTCTCCCACTGGTCGGAGCTGCCGTAGTCCCATCCCTGGCCTAACGACACCATTCCTATGCCGCCGGCGAACTGAAGGGTGTACAGGTTTGGCATAAGGCGCATCCACCGCTTTTCCCTCCTCTCTATCCTGTATTCGTAAGCCTCGTTCACCGCTGCCTTGTCGGCTACAGCCGCAGAATCGGCAGAGAATGCAGCAAGGCTTGCAAAGAGGCACATCAACAGTGCCAGCACTGGACTCTTAAGGTCAAAATTCGACAGCTTCATAGTCATATCCTCCATCGGTTACCGTGAAAACAAAGAACATCCGCTTGGCCACGTTGGGGCATTGGTAGTATAGAATGCCGTTACCGTACATGTCTACGACTTCCTGGCTGTGGTTGTGTCCGTTTATACAGAAGGCACGGGCCTTCGTGCCGTCCTTGTACCCGCCTGTTCCCTCCACATTATCATCCTCGCCGCCCATGCCGGGGAAGTTCATGAGGTAGTTGTTGAATGGTTTGGCCACGTTGTTGTTGAACTGGTCATCGTAGGGGCGTGAGTGCATCACGGCGATTGTATGTGTCACCGTACCGGGGGATTCGCTGTTGGCCCTGTCCAACGCTAGATAGTCGCTTTCAATGAAGTCGAGGTCCGGGACAGGTTCGGAATAGTCGTATTCCAGGGCTACTGTGTTGAGGCACAGGAAGTGTACCGGGCCTACGTTGAACGAGAAGTTGACCGGGCCGTATATGTAGCGGAATGTGTCTTCCCCGTTGCCTAGGCAGTCATGGTTGCCTATTACTGTCACAAATGGCAGTCCGGCTGACTCGAACATGTCGCGACACCATATGTATTCTTTCGGCAACCCGAAATCGGTCTGATCTCCGCCGTGTATTATGAAGTCTATGTCGCCGCGTGCCTTTATTGCATCAAGTGCTTTCCGGGTATCGTCGTAAGAGCCTTGCGTGTCGGTGATAAAGGCGAACTTAAACGGGACATCCGCCACCTTGCCGCGTATGGCCTCTATGCTTTTGGAATTCACCTGTGTGGTGCCGCTTATCTTGCTTGCATATGGGTGGTACTCAAACCAGTTGCATGACGCCAACATCATTGCGGAGAGTGCCGCGGGGATAAGTCTGATTGTTTTTTTCATGATACAAATTTAATGATTTGGCTTTTCCCGCGACTACTCCAGGGCCATTTCCGACAAATTTTTTCCTTTTTATTCCAATCTTGCCCGGGGGCATATACAAGCGCTGCCTGGGTGTAAGGGTATCGGGGACCGGAAGCCCGCGCTGTACCATATATGGCAGGGCCAATGACAGGAACTGGTTGAATGTCATGCGTGCGGGACTGCACCCGGGGACTGATGTCAGAGCCTCTATTATAAATATCTGTGTACGGGAGAATGCTTCCCTTATGGCGTCAGGACCTATGGGCTCACCTGTTTTGACAAGGCGGCATACCACCTCATCACGCTGCTGCATACGCCTGCGTCGTCTTTCAGCCGCCATACGACGCCTCTTGACTTTGGCTTCGGCGAGGGCTTTTATCTGTGTGGGGTCGACATCCGTAGGCGCAGGTGCGGCAGATGGTTCAACGGATACGTCACCGGCAATCCCGGCAGCGGCCACAAGGGCTGCACACACTTCCATAGCAGTCTTGATGTCGGTAGGATCGGCGGCAAGCACGGATAGAATGCCGTCTGGAATTTCAATCGAAATGTTTTTCATGTTTACAATGTTTTTTGGTTTGACGCTACAAAGTTAGCATGCGTAATGACGGACAAACCTGTTAATTCCCGTTTAATGGATTTTAACATCCGCAAACATTTGCATATTTTTCACCGCAGCTTGCTTATTAGCAGTATATTATAACCAAATTTTAAGCCACAAAAAATTTTATCTTTTTTCGATCGGCCTCTGTCGGTACGCGCCATCCGTCTTGACTGAAATTTCATATAATTCTGCTATATTTTTTGCATTATTGCATTTTTATTTGCAAATAATGATTTTTAGATTTACCTTTGCATCATAACTATTTGATTATCTCAAAAAACTCAAAAAGATTGAGACAAACAGTCCCAGCTTGTGAAAGTAGGGGCTGTTGTTTTTTATATACGTACCTATGCAACATCGGCCCCCAGCCGATTCAGGGGGCCGCGTTGCAATGAAATATTATGGCGGCG
>VSPW01000197.1 GCA_009775535.1 Muribaculaceae bacterium | reverse complement strand
GTGCCCCAAATGTAAATCTATTGTTTCAGATTCAGCACCTACTAAACCGTCGATTATTCCAGAAACAGTAAAGTATTCAGAAGAGCATTCAAATTCAAATCCGTGCGCCGGATATGGTTCACCTTCATTCACCCGGTGAGACTTTGTCGCCAATACATCACCTTCGTGAATAAGATTATATGTCACGGTCACTGATGCCGGAAGAGTCCCGCTTTCAACGAACATGCCTTCAATATTCACATCGCCGTCAATATACCGTCCGGGGATTGTAAATGTGTCGTCCGCATCAAATTCGTCAAATGTAAATATCACATCCTGATACTGCGGGTTTCCATGGACCAAGCTGTCTCCAGCCAGGTTGTATCCATGGCGGACGCGTATACCTGAATAAGTAAAGCCGTTTTCAGGATTCATCTTTATTTTAAAATCCTGGCCGAAGGGTACGCGGAAGTTTTCAAGCTTCTGGCCATCGGCCGAGAGGACTTCTCCGTTACGGTTGGCCTGGGAAACATATGCGTAATCTCCATGAATGTTAACCAGGACATCAAGGAATCCTCCGCCGTTTGCCAACATTACATTGCCCGGATCAAGGTTGCCTGCCGGGTCAACGCAATTCCAGTCGGTCTTGAAGCGCATACGGTATATACCCGGCCTAAGGTCGGCGGGAATAGTGAATGAAGGCGGATTCACGACATTCTTGTTGCTGACATATGATCCGGAGCTATTATATGACTCATAGCATGAGAAAGCAAAAAGGTCGGAATTCGCAGCAGGGACATTCCCGTCAAGGTCGTAGGAGAACGCGCCGTCATTGCCCCGGTCCAGGTACACATATCCGTGAGTCCATTCCCCTTTTATGTCGAAAGATGCCGTGACAGTCTCTCCCGGACGCGCCATCAGCGGTGTCGAAAATATCTTTGAGTACATTTTACGCGGGGCCGGTATAGCTATAGACTGTGACCCATCCGTTCCGCCGGACAATGTTATTCCGTTAAGGCAACGGTCATCACGCGTATACGCCTGATCCCAATCGAAGTTTATCAGATAGTCGTCGGCCCCTACACGCGGCACAGAACTGCCGTTGACTTCGATTTCATCGACATATGCGATGAAATCCTCTTCAAGCGAATGCGGTGATTCACAATGAGGCACAACTACCAATGAATATATATCTATGCCTCCGTTCCCTGTTACAGAAAAGACGGCATCATTCCATTCCCCGGGTGTGACCGTATTGACCGACATAGACCAAAACTGCTCAACATCGGAAGACTGTTGAGGCCTGTCCTTACGTTTTCCCAGGCCTACAAGCATCACGCGTCCTTCAACAGGCTTATTGATGAGGACATGTACATACTTTGGAGTGGGCGTCAACTCAAAGGTCTCTTTAAGGTCGATCCTTACACCAAATGTATTTGAGCCAAAGCGAGAGCGCTGTACAGCCAATATATTGTCCGTGCCGTTATATTCCGAGGCTATATTATTGTCAATCACAGCCGCATTTCCGGAAAGTACACCTGTCCGGAACGGGGATGCTTCCCATGTGTCATAAACTGATACCGACCGGTAGTCGTCAGTCTCAAAACCAATCTTGAACGCATCGCCATCCTGCGCAAATGCCATCGAGGCAACCATCAATGCCGACAGCCCTATTATATTTCGTGCCATTTGTTTTTGCTTATTCATTTTAGTAAACAGAAATTGTGTGCAGCAACGGACATGCGCGGCTGTCTGTTATCGATATGCGTAACGCCTTTGCTGTAACCCCAGAACCATAGCTTGACGCCGTGCTTCCGTTCAACGGTACAATACGCTTGTACCCTATGGTAGTCTTCTCGATGCCATCTGCACGTGGGGCCCATGTGACTCCGTCAGCAGAAGTCTCTATTGTGAAGCCTTTTACACGCTGACCTTTTATTATATACTCCATCAATGCGACATAGCGCAGAGTCTGCGGCGAGTCCCATGTAATGGTGATCTGAGCTGTATTCACGCCATCATTTGTAGCCCAATATGTATCCTTGTCCCCATCGGTAAGGTTTGAGGCTGCATATGTCCTGGCCTGACCGTTGTCGCGGACGGCTGTAACCTCTACCGACTTTGCGGACCTGGCCAAATCGTTGCCAAGCCTTGACGTTATCATATCGCCCAACTGCTTAAGTATGTCCACTGACCGTTGCGGAAGAAGACCCGACTGGTCAGGAGGAATGTTGAGAATCAATGTGGAGTTGCGGCCAACGGTCTCAAGATACATCTGGAAAAGGCGTTCTGCCGAAGTATAGGACTGTCCTGAATGCCAGAACCAGCCTCCTGACGTGGATTTGGCGTCACTTTCGCCCGGAAGCCAGAACCAACCGTCCTCAGAACCGTACATGCCATTGTTCTCGCCTGCAATGCCGCGGTTTTCAGGCGACCAGTTTGTCTGGCCGGCCCAACCTTCCTCATTGCCAATCCACCGGGCCTCTCCTCCTACGCCCCACATAACGCAGTCTTTACATATATCATGTACATAGTCGCGCAAATTGGGGACATCATAGTATGTTTCGCGGTCGATAGAACGCGTCTCGTTGGCGCCTCCGTAATATCCGTCTCCGCCATTAGCCCCGTCAAACCACATTTCAAACTGGTCATCGCCATATAGGGCCAACTCCTCGCACTGTTTCATGAATACATTTTTCACATATGTATCCTTGCCGTATTCAGCCGAGTTTCTGTCCCAGGGCGAAATATAGAACCCATACTTCATGTCCAGAGCGCGGGCCGCTTCAGCGAAATCCCTGGGAATATTTGTCTGCTTTGCATTCTGGTTGCTGCTATTTGTGCATTTATGTTCTGTCGTAGCAGTCGGCCACAGGCAAAAACCGTCATGATGCTTCACTACGGCGATTCCGCCTTTCATTCCGGCAGCCTTTACGGCTTCAAGCCATTGCCGCGGATTCGGGACAGCCGTTGGCGCAAACCGATTCGGGCTTTCTGAGCCATAACCCCATTCCAGGCCAGTGAATGTATTCATTCCAAAATGAAAAAAAGCATAAAATTCAGTCTCTTGCCATTTCATTTGGCGGGGATGTGGAACAGGATGCACCGGAGCAGGCTCGTTGTCGGGATTGTCAAGCGTTTGCTGGACAATCCCAAACTCTTCAGCACCCGATGCCGTAAATACCATCGTTGACGCTAGCAACGACAATACAAAACGGTTAAACTTTACCATGGATGTGCTATTTTAAGG
>VSPW01000196.1 GCA_009775535.1 Muribaculaceae bacterium | reverse complement strand
TAATAACAATATTTCGCACTAAAATTTAGACAATCTCTTAGAATGCCGGCCTTGAGTGGCTATGCTTTCTGCCGAGTTGAAAATCTCGTCAAGAGATTTTTCCTTGATATTACCCAGAATAACATCAAGATTCTGGCAAACAGGCACATTGCCATCGGGATGGACTACGAGCGAATTGGTAATTGAATGACAACGCAGACAAAGATTCCCGCTGCGCCATTGGTCGTAAAGTGCCACAAAATCATAATTCTCCTGCGTACAGTGTATGTTGGCCGGGATTTGCCCTATATATTCCTCTCCCTGTGGCTGCAACATCTCGGCTTTTGTGTCGAAATATGCCATTGAGCCATATATGCCTATGCGTATGTCTATCCCATATTTTTTGGCAACATCTATGGTATATTCCATATCTTTGAAACTATTGTACGGCGACAGGCAAAACATCAGCGACACAGGGACTTCGTCTTTAATTTCTTCTATGACCCTTATTACCCTACCGTATCCGTCAACGCCACGCATGTTCTTGTAAGTTTCCCGGTTTCCGTCAAGCGACAGGTACAGATGCTTAGGGTGGTAACATCTCGTCAGGTCGATCACCTTTTGCGGCAGAAGGCAGTTTGAAAGCAATGTATAGTTGGGGTGATTTGCCTGAAACCACTCCAAAATCTCGGCCGCTTGCGGGTGTAGCACAAACTCGCCGCCCTCTAGTCCTACTGTCGTGTGGGGACTTATGCATTTGCTTGACATCAACGACACGATTTCTTCTTTCAAAAGCGTGTCGTGGGGTTTCTGCCATATCGAGCAGTGTCGGCAACGCGACTGGCAGCGGTTAGTGGCATATATCATGAGCTGCGCCAGTTTCTTGTTTTGCGGGAACAGGATATTGCGCACCAGCAACACACCGTTCCTTATGTAATCTTGCATCTTATACATTTCTTCGGAGTTTAAATTCCACCGTATAGATGAAATCTCACCCCAAAGACTGCTTATAGCGGATTATTTTTGACTACATTTCGTCCCATGTCAATCTCAGACCTATTGGGAAAATGAACTCAAAAGAATTCTCCTGACGGATGGTCTTGATATCAGAGCCGGGGTTGAAATAGTAGCGGAACGACGGCTCTGCATAGATGCTGACCGACGGGGTAAGATCGTATTGGATGCCTAGCCCTCCTTCCACCGACCATTGCACCGGCGCTTGGATATGAATTGTGCTGGTATTGGGATTACCCCATTCTTCCGGCGAGTATTCACATACCGACTGACTGCCGTTTACAGGAATATCCAACGCACCGCCTCCATGACAGTACAACGAGAATCCGCTGTATGCGAACATACGGTAGTTGAATTTAAGAGGCACGCCAATATAATGTATGCGTTGGCTTATTTCCTTATATGTAAGCTCACTTTCGTAATGGATTTCAGAACGCAGCAATGTGTACCGCAGGCCGGTTTCAACACTCCATTGCGAAGACAGCGATTTGCTGAGCGACAGACCGACGGCCACAGGCATATGGTGATAGGTCTTTTCCGTTACTTCGATTTCACCATCCGGCCCTTCCACATCCGAAATGTCAGGGTCATGGATTCTATAACGGTTAAAGCCGTTTTGTCCAAGACCACCGGAACATGCCAACGACAACGACCAATCGGGCGCCTCATTTGACTGGCTATGCGGCAAATCCTCTTGGGCGATAGGCCTGCCACTGTCTATCACATCTTGTATCCTCCTTATGGTATCATTTGCCACACTGTCTTTCCTGGCTGCCGGTATGCTGTCTTTGGTTATTGTCATACCTGCAACAAGCTCATGTTTCTGCGGATTTATAGTTTTATAAACCACCTTTTGCTTCGGAATTACGCTGTCGGGATTGACACCTCCACCGGTTATGGAATCTGCTATAATATGGGGCTTGCCATCCGTGTTTTTACTTATCATATGAATCGAAGTATTTTCCTCCCGGTGCTTGAATATCCCATAGCAAAGGAGCAAAATGACACCAATCAGCGACAGGATACCCCCCCCTACTCGATATTGTACTATCATACGCCGCAGCATCGCTTTTGCCCGGGTGAGTTGTGACGATGATGAATGAGGGGCAATACCAAGCAATGCCCCTATTTCCTTATGCGAAAATCCATCTAAGACTGCAAGGCGGAAAACCTTACCGTAGCCGTCAGGCAATTTGTCGATTATGGCGTTAAGTTCTTCAAGAGTCAGTACGTGTTCTTCATGGGCCATGTCCTTTGCATTATCTGCAATTGCAGCCTCCGACAAAGGGACAGACATATGGCTTGCCACATCTTTAATGTATTGTAGCGAAAGATTTTTCATTATGGTGGTGAGCCATGCCTCCACTCTTGCCCCATTGTTCAGCGCGCCGATTGATGTGAAGGCTATTAAAAAACCGTCATGAAGTATATCCCAGACTATATCGGAGCTATGGATATAATATGCCACCACCTCCCGCATTGCCGGGAGATAGGTTTGATAGAGAAGTCCGAATGCATCTCTGTCACCGGATTTACACTGTTCTACAAGACATATTTTATCCATAGCTAAAAATTATTACTTATAGATACCCAAAACCACAAAAGACTGCATGGTGATTCAAAATAAATAATGGAGACCGGATTTGGAACATGGCGGCCACAGCCAATGCATATGCTATTGCCACATTACCGATAATTTACTAACTTTGCCCCACGCATTTGCCAAGAGATCTGCAAAAAATATATGTTGTTATACATCAAACATCTTTTTCAGCTTATAATTTCACCTGGACGCGGATGGGAAGATATCGGACATGCCGATAGCGACCCGCGCCGGCTGCTGCTAAATGGACTCCTTCCATGGCTTGCCGTGGTGGCTCTCACCAGTTTTTGCCGCGGACTGTATACGCAGACTTTCGATTATTCGGCAATAAACGCCATAATCTATGCATTGGTCATATTCGTATCCTATTTCCTGGCATACTTTATCGCACCAATGGCCATGTCATTCTTCATCGACTCATTCACCAGTGCCTCCGACATAGAGCGCAGACTGTCAACCGTGGTAGCATACTCCACCGGGCTGTTGGCCATGATAGCAGCCCTAGAGAACTGCATGCCTTCAAGCCTTACGCTAATGCATTTCCTGCCCATATACGTTGCAATAATAATATGGAAGGCAACCCCCTATCTGGAGATCAAGACGGAAAGCACAGGCGCGTTCCTGATATTGGCCAGACTTTCCATTATCGCCCCACCCTACCTGCGCAGGCTTGCGGTGG
>VSPW01000195.1 GCA_009775535.1 Muribaculaceae bacterium | reverse complement strand
GATCTATATCTATCCCTCGTTGATTGCCAATCATGAGTCAGGAATTTTTGTTGACGGAAAGTTCTTTGAAGACCAGGGCAATGCGGATTTTTAGAGTTCTTAGATAGATTCAATATAAATATTTTCAACTAATTAACTGCCACATATGAGACTATATTTCATCGACCGATTGGATAACGCAATTTTCAGTCGTGTCAATCCAAAACATGAGCCAGCCAGCGGGGGCGTGATATGCACCATATTTATTGCGTCTATGGTGTTGAGCTTTTCTATCTTCATTTGCCAAATGTGCAACGTCAACGATAACGTTATCGAGATAATCGGTATAATTGGACTTGTAGCAATCCTTGCCTACGCTATCTATGCATGCCTCACCCCAATTAAGGCTTTTGATGGGTGGGGAGGACGTATCGGCTATAGCGCCTTTATTCTTGTCCTCTCCCTTGTATCGTTCTATCTGGCGATGTGGACTGTTGTTCTCGCTTTGACCGGCCTTGTACTTTATGTAATAGTAAAAGTGTTTTTCGCACCCAAAAAGAAGGGCATTATACGTTATTCCGATGGTACCGAGGAGGAAGCAGATGTTGAGACAGGAATACTTGGAGAAGAAACTTTCACCGGCTGCGATAGTGGTAATTCATTTACAAAATGATGAAAAAGTTTGCGTCAATTAATACGATGTGCATAGTACTCAATAAACATGGGAAAGTCATTTAACTCTATTTAGACTTCTGACAGTACATAGAGTATACTAGGAATCGGATTAATTATTGATGATATCTCTGACAAAGCCACCGGGTAAAGAATTCTTTACCCGGTGGCTTTGTCATCGTAGGCATTCCGCCGCCTGTCAATATGTCGATGTTGTAGAACAGGGGTTGCTGCAATGGTGTTGAATGACTTGAAGCCGGATTCGGAAACGCGGCTGCACCAGCAGGCGAGATTCAAACTGGCACTTTCCTTTGTAAAGCGCTTTTAAATATGAAACCTCGCCAGAGCAAAGAGCCGCTTTTAAAAGTAAGATTTTGAAACTCCGGTAAGCGTCTTTTATAACATATACGCTATATATTCCTCTACATAATATATGACAATATCCGGCTTTGTTCTATGCGCTAACGCTTTTTCCAGCCCCCTAGGCCAAAGACGGAACGGCGTAACATTGCCTTGTTGCGTACTGCTGCTTCCGAACCATACTCTATTGCCCTGTCGAAATATGCCATACCGGTTTCGATGTCCTCATCCACACCCCTCCCGAAAGCATATGCAACCCCCAGGGCATTTAGCACCATTGCGTCAAGCGGTTACCATACTTCGTTCACCCTGTCCTCAATCTCTGACAAGTATTCGAATGCCATATTATCATCCTGCATCACGCCATGCCCGTCCTGATAGCATATGGCCAGTTCGGCTGCGGCCTCCCATCCGTCATCGGAGTTCTCATATGCCTTTGTGAGCCACCTGACAGCTTTGGCGTAGTCGCAGCCGATATTGCCACGGCCCATGAAATAGAAATTCCCTACCTGGAACTGCGCATTGGCATTGCCTGCCTCGGCCGCAACCATATAGTACCTGAATGCCTCATCCGGATCAGCATCCACACCATAGCCGCGACCATAGCATACGCCAACGTTATATGCCGACTGGAGATCGCCTCTTTCAAATGCCATAAGATAATGGCGGAAAGCACCTTCGGCATCGTCATACACGTCTTCCAGCAATTTGCCGTAGTCGCTGCATGCCAACGGGTTTCCGATATCTGAAAGGGCTTTTAGATAACTTTCGTATGTATCATCGTCTATATCGGCCAATCCTGATTCATAGATGGTCCGGTAATTCCCGAAAGCCGCGCCAAGCCCTCCGTCAAATGACATCTCATAATACTTCGCCGCAATAGGGTATGCATAGCTGTCATAATCCTCTTCCGTCTCATATTTATCAGCCTCTTTTTCACCCTCAATAGTCAGGAAATCGCCCCAGAACATTACATTCCCTACTACGTACTGGCTAAAGGCATCGCCTGAATCCGCCTGGCGTACAACATTAAGGAACGCCTCTTTGGTTGACGCAAACGGCATTTCCCGGGCAACTGACGGTGTCAGGTCCTGCGTCCTAAGTGCGCAAAGCACACCATGGGAGCTGCCACACCGTACGCTCTCTTTCAGGTAGACCGAGGCCAGCGCCTCATCGACATGGAATCCTGCACCGTCCCAAAAAGCAGTATGCATCCGCATCGCCCCCTTCTGCAGCCTGCCGCAAAAGCCTGTATCCTTTCGAGGCCTTTTCCTTGTCGAAGGCCTTCCATATAAGTTCGATGGCTTCCTTTACCATCCCACTGAAATCTCCTGCCATATCCGATATTAATTATGAATTGTTGTTCCCCTACTACGCTCATCATCGGTTATATCTTCCCATCCATCGCGTATAGGCGGATATTCGTATTTATGATAATAACCTGACAGCCAATCTTTGATAAGGCTTGCATAACTTGTACATGTACGGTATACGGCAATATCCCCGGATGGGGTTGCCACAGCGGCCTTTACCGTATAGCTGCCACGGCAGCCTCCTACTTCCATGTAGCCGTTACTGCCACTTGGTGTCCGCAACAGAAATGACTGGCATTTGCCGTCCTCAAGGTCGGACAACGCAGCCATTACATCATCATATGATATATGCCTGAAGCAACTGTAACCTACGTACAGCCAATATGGATCTCTGTCATCCGGCTCAGGATAAAAATATTGCTTCTCCCACCGTCCGTCAATTTCAGGCACTTCTTGCCACAAAAAATATGCGCACAACATCCTGCTGACCTCTTCCGGAGTGCAAAAATCCGCCACATACTTTACCCTTTGGCTGTCCTCTTCAAAATATACGGCGACCTCGTAGACAGGTATATCCTCAAAGAATTCACATGAAAACCCGGTACATGCACCATAGCTGGAGTCCACCGGACAGCAGTTGAGCAGGCGCAGGTTCAGTGTATCTGAAAGTCTTGAAACCGCATCATGTATCTTCGCGGAGGTGACAAGTGATGTCTGCTCTTCCTCATCGGCCTCATAAAGCACAAACGGCACATGGACAGATTCCTTAGACGCTTCATCGTCCCTTGATTTACCACCTGACAGCCTACGGTATATGTCTTTTATTCCCATCATAACATTGACCAATAACAATCCCCGCCACTGAACTGCACCCCAAAAGTTTTGTGTCTAACTTTTGGGGTGCATTATGTATAGACACCACACATTCGAAAAACGGCTGCATGTAGTAAGCAGAATTCAATTAGGC
>VSPW01000194.1 GCA_009775535.1 Muribaculaceae bacterium | reverse complement strand
AGCACCAATGGCTCAGCCTGAGATATGCCTTCTGGCACGGCCGATGCATCGACGGTCCTCAGACGTGACGCCTGTTAAACCGACAGGTCTACCCCGACAGCCACAGGCACGTTTCCGCCGCCTATGTCACCAACCGCCACGGAATGCCGGCGAGCCGGGGCTTCATGGCAATATCCGGGCGCTTCATCACCCTTTACCGAAGGAGCGTCGGCACGATAATTAACATGGTCTACAATAGCCTTAGCCACAGGCACTTCACATGCAGGATCTTCACTGAGCGACACCCTTATCGTATCGCCGATACCTTCCGAAAGAAGCGCGCCGATACCAGCAGCCGACTTGATACGCCCGTCTTCCCCGTCACCGGCCTCGGTGACTCCAAGATGCAGCGGAAACGCCATGCCCTCGGCGTCCATAGCCTTCACCAGTCGGCGCACGGTCTCCACCATCACCACCGTATTTGATGCCTTGATGGATATGACCACGTCCATGAAGCCTTCCGACACGCATACACGCAGATACTCCATGGCACTTTCAACCATACCTGCAGGCGTATCTCCGTAACGGCTCATTATACGGTCGGACAGCGACCCGTGGTTGACGCCTATACGGATGGCAGTCCCGTGGCTGCGGCAAAGTTCAAGAAAAGGCACAAAAGCCTCTCGTATACGCTGAAGCTCAGCGGCATATTCGCCGTCAGTATATTCCAGATGCTTGAACACACGCCCGGGATCGACAAAATTACCCGGGTTTATACGTACCTTCTCCACTTCCGCGGCAGCGGCAAAAGCGGCCCGCGGATTGAAATGTATATCGGCCACCAACGGTATGTCATACCCCCGCCTGCGCAATTCGCCACGGATTACGCCCATATTCTGCGCTTCCCTTACCCCCTGTGCGGTAAGGCGCACGATATCAGCACCTGCATCGGCTATCGACATGCACTGCGCCACAGATGCCACAGTGTCCATTGTCGAAGTCGAGGTCATTGACTGCAACCTTACAGGGTACATGCCACCTATGGACACATGTCCAACTTTGGCCGTCACCGTCGGGCGGCGGCAATAATCAAATACACTCATAACGCAACCTCCTGTCCGGACAAAAATATCAGTTTGTCTTGAATCTATATTCCAACTGCGACAGCTCGGCATTTGCCTTTACAATCTTCTCGCTAAGGGTCAAACGGTATTTGTCCAGACGTCCGGCCACAGCCTCATCGGAAAGGGCAAGCATCTCAACGGCCAGCAACGCGGCATTGATCGCACCGTTTATACCTACAGTGGCCACAGTGATACCGGGAGGCATCTGTACAATCGACAAAAGGGCATCCTCACCCTGAAGGGTCGAATTGATCGGTATGCCAATGACCGGAAGGGTGGTCATTGAGGCAATTACACCAGGCAGGGCCGCTGCCATCCCTGCTGCTGCTATAATCACCTTAAGTCCACGGCCACGGGCATTGCGGGCAAAATCCTCTACCTCAGCCGGCGTACGGTGCGCGCTGAGGGCATGCATCTCGAACGGGATCTCCATCTCGTCAAGAAAGGCCGCAGCCTTCTTCAAAATAGGCAGATCGGAAGTGCTGCCCATGATAATGCTTACTAACGGTTTCATTTTATTTAGTCAAAATTATGTCAATCATATCCACATCAGCAGCAGGACAGCACTGAATCCCAATGCATAGCCTGCCGCCACCTGCAAAAGGGTGTGCGCTCCCAATATCAGGCGCGCCGTCCCGGTAAGCCCGGCAATCAAAGCCCCTGCAGTGAGCCACGGCATAAAGTAGTATTCGTTAAGTCCGGCTGCAGCAATATAGAACAGCACTGCAAACAGGCCTCCTACAGCCGTTGCATGTGCGCTTATCTTCCAAAAAAAATTGATGGCGAATGCCACAAGCGTAGCCAATGATGCCCCAAGGAAAAATCCGCTCAGCCACCCGGGAGCATGGGCATTTCCCATAACCATGCCGACAATGCAATAGCATACCACAGCCACTGGGTACAGCATATAACGCTGACGGCGGGAACGTACACGCGTGTCGGCTATCTTGCCGAGGCGCACCAGCGCAATAAGGACAGCCAAAGGCACAAAGCATGTTAGCCCCAGCACCACTGCAGCCGAAGACAGCCGTGTTCCTTCGGGCAACACGTTCAAAGGTGTGGCCCACAACGCCACCATCATACAATAGGTAGGGGTCAGCAATGGGGAAAACACTGCCGAAACATATGAAGCAGTACGGTAAAGCCAGGCGTTACGCGGATTCTCACAGGCATCCGGACTTGGCATCTGAGATGCCTGCACCGTATCCGCCGGCGCTTCAGGTGTATCATAATATGATGTGGCACAATCAAAATCCTGCATACTATCGAATACTAAATTATATACTCTATACTTTTTTCCTCAGCCTGGCTACAGGCAGGCCCAATTTCTCCTCACGGTACTTTGCCACCGTCCTGCGGGCAAGCACATATCCGCGCCGTTCCATCTCTTCTCTCAAAGCCTCATCGGACAGCGGCCGGCTCTTGTCCTCTCCCTCTATCACATCCTTAAGTTCAGCCAGCACACGGTGTATCGAGCCATCGGTATCTCCGGACGGACGTTCGGAAAAGAACATCTTCAACGGATATATACCCGAACGTGTGCTCACATATTTACCTGATGTGGCACGTGAAATCACCGAGAGGTCCTGCCCTGTGATGTCGGCTATATCACGGAGTACCATCGGCCTTATCTTACCGGGCTCATCCGTCAGGAAAAAGCTTCGCTGTATCCTGACGATAGCCTCCATTGTCCTTAGCAAAGTATCGCCACGCATCTTCAACAGGCGCATGAACAGTTCCGCTTCATCGTGATGGTGCTTGACAAAAGTCCGGGCCACCTCTTCGCGGGTATTACGCCTGCGTCCGGGCGAAGCCGTGCCGTCAAGCGAGAATGTGCTAGCAATGGCAAGTTCCGGATACTGCGCCGTCAGAGACACGGTCACATTTCCGTCCTCTACATCCACTGCAAAATCCGGATATATGGCCGATGCGGCATCATCCAGACGTGAAGCGCCGAACTGAGCCCCTGGCTTAGGGTTCAAGGTGTGTATCAGGTCATCAGCAGCACGGAGAACTTCCGGACTTACCCCAAGATGCGCCCTGAGACGGTCAAAGCGTTTGTTGGAATACATGTCATAATAGTGGGCTATGATCTCTGTGGCCGTATCGACTTCCCTGGAAGGGGGCATGCGCTTCAGTTGTAGAAGCAGGCAGTCGCGCAGGTCCACAGCACCGATCCCGGCAGGGTCCAGGGAACGTACTATAT
>VSPW01000193.1 GCA_009775535.1 Muribaculaceae bacterium | reverse complement strand
ATACATTTTCTTTTTTGTAAAAATCATACAGGCAGCCCAATATATCCTACCAATGCAGCACCGAATCAGTCTACTTTGTCAAGCATATGCCCCATACGTTCTTTCTTGGTATGCAGATAATACGAATTATAGCCATTCGGTTAATTTTAAATAGGAACATTTGAAACAATTGTTAGGCATGTCCTTCTAGTCCGATACGTTTTACCGGGTTATTGGTCATCAAACGCATGTTTTCTATCCCCAGCATGCTCAATATTTGAGCTCCTACACCATAATCACGTTCATCTGCCTTGTGGCCGAGGTGAATGTTGGCATCCACAGTATCCAGTCCTTCTTCCTGCAGTTTATATGCCTTTATCTTATCCATCAAACCTATGCCACGGCCTTCCTGGTTGAGATATATGACAGCGCCTCGGCCTTCTTTTTCTATCATCCGCAATGCCTGGTGCAGCTGCTCTCCGCAATCACAACGCTGAGAGCCGAATATATCGCCTGTTGCACAGGATGAGTGAACCCGCACAAGCACCGGGCTTCCATCGGAAACATTTCCTTTCAATATTGCTATGTGCTCAAGCCCGTTTGAAATCTGACGGAAAGGGATAAGCCTGAAATGGCCATACACCGTAGGCATATCGACCTCTACACCCATCTCAACCAACGCCTCTTTTTGGCGGCGGTAAGATATAAGATCTGCAATCGACACAAGCTTCAATCCCCATTCATCCGCCAGTTTACGGAGCTCTGGCAAGCGCGCCATGGAACCGTCATCACTCATTATCTCCATAAGCGCACCTGCTGGCCTAAGACCCGCAAGGCGTGCAAGATCGACACATGCTTCAGTATGGCCTGCCCTGCGCAATACGCCCTGGTCCTGGGCAAACAGCGGATTTATGTGCCCTGGCCTGCCAAAAGTCTGTGGTGTGGATTCGGGATCTGCCAATGCGCGGATTGTAGCGCACCTATCATTAATGGACACGCCTGTAGAACAACCCTCCAATTTATCTACCGTAACGGTAAACGGCGTACCGAGTACAGATGTGTTTTCATCTACCTGAGGATTCAGGCCCAATTCACGGCAACGGGAAATGGTTATCGGTGCGCAGAGAACACCGCGCGCATTTTTAAGCATAAAGTTTACTTGTTCCGGTGTTATTTTTTCAGCGGCCACAATTATATCGCCTTCATTCTCCCGGTCCTCGTCATCAACAACTATTATCATTTTGCCATCCCGAATGTCGGCGATAGCATCCTCTATAGAATCTAACTTGATTTTATCCATCATATAAAGTTTTCTAGATATCGTTTACAAAATACTTGCAATCACTATGATTCCGATTGGTCCAGACATTGACGCAGAGCTGCCAACGTCTCCCTTATCACCGGCAATGTACGTCTTGTCGCTTTAAAAGGAAGTTTATTCAATAGTTGAATAACTCTATGGTCACGCGAATTTGAAAGATAGTCAACCAAAGTATTAATGTCATTAGTCATCTTGCGCATGTCCTTTCCATTGACATCAACAGAGCCAATCATGCCTAATGCCACATGTGGATCGACTTCAGTTATGACAACTTCCTTGACCGTAAGACTCCTCTTGGGACGCTTCCCTCGCAACCTATTAAAGAGTGCAGCATATGCATCAACATTGAAAACAGCCGAGTCGCCCACCGCTTTATAGGTCACAAATATCCCCAACGGCAGCATTACGGCAGTACTAAGCCAAATGCCTTCCCAAACATACATCTTACCGTCACGAGACATCTTAAATCCCATATTATCAAAAATGAAATATACGATAAACAGGAAAACAGATATCACCAAAGGAGTGCCCAATCCACCCTTCTTGATAATCGCGCCCAAAGGAGCCCCTACAAAAAAGAACACCAGACATGCCACGGAAAGTGTAAACCTCCGTTGCAACTCAATATCATGCCTACGCATAAGCTTTGACTGTTCCTTAAGTACAAGGGTTTTATACTCGTATTCCTGTTGCCGCCGCTTTGCTTTAGTTATAGCAAGATTTATATATGTCCTTGCCTGAGATGGAGGGTTGGCAAATACCGAATCAATGTCCATAATCCCCTTTGCTTCGTCCTGCGCCAAGCGGGAATCGTATGGCAAAGAAAAGTATGGATAACGCGTCAATTCCGAACCATACATATTCCCCAGGCGGTCAACCTCCCGACGCAATGAGTCTATAGAAATACGCAGTTCCGAAACATTCTTCCCGACATATTGATTACGCATGACACTATCGTCCATACGGTTGAAATTAGCATCAAATTTTATATATATCTCCTTATTCGGGAATGATTCCCGTCGGAAAGGCATGTTCTTCGCTGCATTACGCCCTATCGACTGATCCCGCAGATTCTCAAACATCGCACCGTGATATAGTTTGAGAAAAAGGTGGGTCTTGTCTTCTGTAAAACTCAACCTTGCTGAATCCGCAAGTATGATGCGCGAATTGTCAAAACCCTTTGTGACATCATAAAGTATCATGTCATAAAGCATACCCGATTCAGGATCTTTTTTTTCAATATAAAGATTCATACCTGGAATCTGGTCATAGAAGGTACGTTCAGGTATTTCAATCTCGGGTGATTTCTGGCGCATCGAAAAAAGCAAAGTATACATTTTGGTCTGCGCATACGGCAACACATTGTTCTGAAAGAAGAATGCGCCTATCCCAAGAAACACCATAAATATTATGATCGGACGCATTATCCTAATCAAGGAGATGCCAGCAGCCTTCATCGCTGTAAGTTCAAATCTCTCCCCCAGATTGCCGAATGTCATCAACGAGGCAAGCAAAACCGCCAGCGGCAATGCTGTAGGCACCATGGTCAATGCCGCGTAAAAAAACAACTCGCCGACGACAGAAATACTGAGCCCTTTACCAACCAAATCATCAAGATACCGCCACAAGAACTGCATCAGCACAATGAACAGGCAGATGAAGAAAGTCATAGCCAGCAGCGGCAAAAAACGCTGCAGCATGAACGTGTCAAGGCGTTTGATGATTGTCACGGGTATCAACAGTATTATTTAAGGTGCAAAGATAGCAATTTTCTGCGGTTATTCAACAATTGAAATACATCAGTTGTTATGTGTTAAAAGGCTTAAAGGAGAGGCCTTTTTCCTTTTCATATCAGATTATTTAAAATATCCAACACATATAAATAGGTTTAACTATTTTGAACTATGGCTACTAATATACGACGTGCAACGCTCACTGATTTAAATGAACTTATACGCTGGCGAATGAAGAGCCTGCGCGAGGCATTTGCTGGGAAAAAAGATGTGGACTATACCTCATTGAGACAAGCCCAATTAAATTTTTACCGACGTGCCATATCTATGGAAAGCTACCTGGCATG
>VSPW01000192.1 GCA_009775535.1 Muribaculaceae bacterium | reverse complement strand
CAGTACAAAAACAACCCACAGGGCACCCGTTCATATGAAAACGGCATGAAGGCCGACACAACCCAGACCGTATACCTACGCAATTTCTACGCCGGCTCAACACCTCAAGTAGTCGGCAACCTGGGAATCGACTGGCAGGCCCCAAAAAACTGGTACTTCAACATCAACGGCACATGGATGGGCGATGCCTACGTAAACCTTTCCGCCCCCTACCACGAAGCAATGCCTGACCTGTGGCAGATGTACCCGACACAGGAACAGCTTGAAGCAAAGCTGAAAGAGCTGTCCACTCAGGACAAACTGAAAGACGCTTTCGTGCTTAACGCATCCATAGGCAAGTTCATCAACTTCCGCAACCGCAAGATGTCGATGAATATCAACCTGAATGTGAACAATATACTAAACAACCGGAAGATCGCCACCTACGCATACCAGCAGGCACGTATCAACACCGACACATATGACCGCAACGCTTTTGCAAACCGCTATTCATATGCACAGGGTATACGCGTATACCTAAACGTAGGCATACGCTTCTGATGTCCAAACTTACATTTCACAAACGAAATACAATAAAATATAATGAAGAAATCACTGATATACATGGCCGCACTTTTTGCCACAGCCGGGACTTTTTCCTCCTGTGACGATGACTTTGAAGTGCCCCCTATGATAGAGCCTGTGGCTACGATGAAGGTAAATACCACCATCGCCGACCTGAAGGCAGAATACTGGCGTGAAGGCGGCCAGGACTACTACACCCCCATACTGCTCAATTCCGAAGGTGACAGCGTGGTAATCGGAGGCCGAGTAATATCCTCCGACCTGCAGGGCAACCTGTTCCAGCAACTCATCGTAGAAGACGAGACCGGTGCCATCGAGTTCAGCGTATCCGTATACGACCTCAACCAAAAATACCAGTATGGCCAGGAAGTACGCATCAACGTAACGGGCATGAACATCGGCCTATACCGCAACCTGATGAAAATCGGTGGAGTCTACAACAACGGCATAGGCCGCTTGGACGAAAAACTATTTACGCCGCATATCCAGGTCAACGGACTGCCACGCCCATCAGCCGTAGACACAATCACCGTAACCATCCCTGAAGTGATGGAATACAAGTCAACAACGGCTGGACTACAGGAATGGGAAAGCCGTCTGGTGAAATTTGAAGACGTAAGCTTTGAAGGGGGGGGCAGCCTCACATATGCCACGCCAGGAGGAACAAGCGGCACTACACGCGTACTTAAGGACGCGAGCGGAAACACCATTGACATGCGCACAAACGACCGCAGCAAGTTCGCCGACAAGAAGCTTCCTGCCGGGACAGGCAATGTCACCGCAATTCTGAGCTACTACAACTCCAACTGGCAGCTGTCGCTCATCGACACAGACGGTTGCCAAGGATTCGATGAAACGCCTGACAACCCTGATACGCCCGACACTCCTGCAGGAGACGGAAACGGCAGCATGGAGAAGCCCTACTCTGCAGACCAGGTAATCGCATTCAATCCGCAATCAACTACTGACGTTGCTGGTGACAACCAGAAAAATGTATGGGTGGAAGGCTATATCGTAGGTTCATATGACAACTTCACCGCCAATTTCACTGCTGAAAACGCCAATCCTGCAAACATTCTCCTGGCACTATCGCCGGATGCAAACACAAAGGAAAGCACCATCTGCGTACAGCTACCCAGCGGTTCTGAAACCCGCGCCGCACTAAATCTCAAGGACAACCCCACAAATCTTGGCAAGAAATGCAAGGTATATGGAGATATCCTTAAATATAATTCCTTGCCGGGTGTAAAAAACACGTCCAATTTCGAGATTGACGGCAAAACCGGAACAGAGAAACCTGAACCCGGGGCAGTGATCTACTCACAGACATTCAAGGAAGCACAAGGCGATTTCACGATTGACAATATCTCAATGTCGGACGCTTTGACATACGTGTGGATGCATGATTCCAAATATGGATACATGAAAGCTTCGGCATATGTCAACAACGCATCGCATGCATCGGATTCATGGCTCACATCTCCCATCATAGACCTTACAACAGCAACTTCCCCGGTACTGACATTTGACCACCTTATCAACAAGTTCCCAAGCATCGATGTGGCAAAGGAACAGGTATCAATGGCAATCCGTATCGAAGGCGGCGAATGGCAGACAGCTACCGTACCTACATGGTCGAACAACGCCGGCTGGACATTCGTAAATTCCGGAAACATCTCCCTTGACCAATACAAGGGAAAGAAAATCCAGATAGGATTCCATTACACCAGCACCGATGAAGCTTCCGGGACTTGGGAAATCAAGAATTTCCTTGTAAGCGAGGCTAACTAATCAATATAGTGGACTAAACAATCAATATATCAACTTTTAATCCGCATGAAAAATATAAAATCATATATTATCGGCTTAATGGCGGCATCGGCTGCGATGACGATGACATCATGCCAGGACGATATCGATTCACCCAGCATGAACGACCCGGTCGCATCCATAACTGCCAACACTTCGATCCTTGACCTCAAAGCCAAGTACTGGAACGATGCCGACAATTATATCGACACGATAGAGGCACGTGAAGACGGGTCACATTACATAATATCCGGACGGGTCATATCGTCCGATGAGTCTGGCAATGTGTTCAAGTCCCTGGTGATACAGGACGAGACCGCAGCCTTGGCAATATCTATCAATTCATATAACCTATACCTGAACTACCGCGTTGGCCAGGAGATAGTTATGGACGTAACCGGCATGTGCATAGGCAAATATGCCGGACTACAGCAGATGGGAATGCCATCATGGTATGAAAATGGCAAGACCTGGCAGACATCGTTCATGTCTCCGGAATATTTCCAGGCACACCGCGAACTGAACGGCATACCCCAGCCATCGCTTATCGACACTCTTACCGTAAATTCATTCAGTGAAATTTCTGCAAACCCCGACGGACTCCGCCAGTGGCAAAGCCAGCTGGTACGTTTCAACAATGTATACTTTGAAAACGGAGGTACGCAAAAGTTTTCTGAATACCATTCCAGCGGAATGGAGCAGAACCTGAAGGACGTAAACGGAGGCACTCTCATCGTCCGTACCAGCGGATACTGCAACTTCTGGAACAACACCCTGCCGTCAGGAAATGGTGATGTTGTCGGTATTCTCGGATATTATGCATCAAAGGGCTGGCAGCTGACCTTGATTGACTATGCCGGCTGCATGAACTTCGGCAACCCGACCCTGACACCCGGTACAGAAGCCAATCCATACTCCATTGAAGAGGTAATAGCCAATGAGTCTGCCGAAAAGATGACTTCAGGCTGGGTTACAGGATATATCGTCGGAGCAGTTGCCCCCGGCCTTGACGCCGTAGCCACAAATGACGATGTTGAGTGGACCGCACCGACAGTACTGGCCAACACTCTTGTAATAGGCAAGACTGCCGATACCAAAGATATAAACGAATGCATT
>VSPW01000191.1 GCA_009775535.1 Muribaculaceae bacterium | reverse complement strand
GCGAGCAGGTAGCCGCCTATGATCACCATTATGCGGAATGAATAGAATGTGAGCGCTACAGGCGGTATGGCCTGTTCGGGGCTGTCAAGGTATCCGTATCCGAAGAATTCGTATTTTTCTTTTAGCAGCGTGGCTGCGCTGTCCATTGCCTGCCGGTCGCCTCGCTGTTCTGCTTCATTGTAGGCTCGCAGTGCATCCTGTGCTTCCCGGCCGATGGTGATTCGTTCGGCATAGCTTATGGTGTTTATTGTGTCGCCGTTGGCGTCTACAGATATTCCGTCAAGGAGGTCTTCTATGCCAGGGACGAAGGAGTTGGCGTCGTGGTTGGCCAGTATAGAGAGCCCTTTGGGTATGCTTATTTCATAATTGATGGCATCCTGGCCATCGTATGGGCGTTTGTCGGTGTTGAGAAGCCCGAAGCCTACCAGTTCCTGTCCGCATTTGCCACGGTAAAGACCTTCCATAGCAGCGAGTTTCATGGGTTGGACTTTTGCGACCTGTACTGCAGAGCCGTCGCCGGTCCATATTGTGAGTATGATGCCGGCCAGTCCGACCCATGCCCCGACTTTCATTGATTTGCGTGCGGCCACTATATTTGATTTGCGCCATAGAAGCCATGAGGATACGCCTACAACGAATACTCCGCCGAGTGTCCATCCGCTTGTTACGGCGTGGAAGAACTTGTTGATGGCTACGGGGTTCAGAGCCACGGCCCAGAAGTCGTCCATGACGTTGCGCATCTGGGAGGGGTCAAATTCCATGCCTACAGGGTTTTGCATCCATGCATTGGCGATGAGTATCCAAAGTGCTGACAGGCAGATGCCCAATGCGGTGAGCCATGTCGCTGCCAGGTGGAATCCGCGGCTGAATTTCTTCCATCCGAAGAACATCACGGCAATGAATGTCGATTCCATGAAGAATGCAAGTATGCCTTCAATGGCCAGCGGTGCGCCGAATATGTCGCCTACAAACCAGCTGTAGTTGGACCAGTTTGTGCCGAATTCAAATTCGAGGATTAGCCCGGTGGCTACACCGCATGCAAAATTTATGCCGAACAGCGTCATCCAGAATTTGGTTATGCCTTTCCACCGTTCATCCCGCGTGCGGACATATATTGTTTCCATGATGGCTATTATTAGCGACAGCCCTATGGTAAGCGGCACGAAAAGCCAATGATACATCGCAGTCAGCGCGAATTGCGCTCTTGACCAGTCGACTACATTCATCAGATCATTCATTGTGGAATATTTTTATGTATTGTTGAAACGTTTCTGTCAAATTCGCTTTTCAATTAGCGCCTGCCTTACGGCTGCGGCCCGTTCGCTGTCTGTGGCGTAGCGGCTGTCAAGCAGGTCGGGGAAAAATAACAGTTTAATGACTGCAAAAATCAGTATGAGCTTTATGATAATGATTGTCCATAGCTTTTTACCTACCGTCATGTGGCGGAAACCATCGCTGTAAAATTTCCATATAGAGGTAATTTTATGCGCTATGTATGGATACGGGCCGGTCTTTATCATGGCTAGTTGATACAGGTGTCACAAAAGTATAAAAAAACTTGTGCCCAGCAAAGTTCATGGGCTATTAAAATAAAACGCCGGATAGAGGTAAATTAAAAAAGCTGCCATAGGTTTACCGGCAGCTTTTTTTACCTTCCTAATATTAGGTTAAAAGTAAAGAGGAAGGCTAGTGATAAGGTGGAACAAAAAAATTGATTGTCTCACGACAACCAATCTTAGTTAACCTTAAATCTAATACCATGAAAAACACATTGCAAAATTACGTGTGTTTTATGTAATGTGCAAATATATTTACGGCAAAATGGTGGTGTTTTAACATATTTTTAATGTGAAATATATTTTATCTGGTTGATGGAGTGTCAAAATGGATGTTTTTATGCTTTTTAGTGGCAAAATGTATTTGTGAGTTGCCGTTGCTGCCATATGATGCCACATAGCCTTGTTAACATTTGATAACACGTGGGTAAGATGTTGATTTATAGGATGTGGCATTCAGATTATTGTGCTTTGATAAATTATTCATACATTTGTATAAAATTTGACAGAAATGACGGATATACGCTCTATAAATATTGATGATTACGATTACCTCCTTCCGGAATCCCGTATTGCAAGCCACCCTCTGCCGCAGAGGGACAGTTGTAAGCTTCTTGTAAGGTATCCTGATGGGGGGATGGAAACACATGTGTTTTCAGGGCTTCCCGGTATTTTGCCAGAGAAGGCGATGCTGGTATATAATAATACCCGTGTAATCAATGCACGTATGCGTTTCCGTAAGGGTGACGCTGGCGATGGTGCTCAGATTGAGATATTTTGTCTTGAGCCAGATTTGCCTTCAGATTATGCCCGTAATTTTGAATCGACCGAAAGCTGCTCTTGGCTGTGCTTTGTCGGGAATTCCAAGCGCTGGAAAGATGGTGAGCTTGGCCTGTCGCTTGATATTGACGGTGTCACCGTAACGGTGAAGGCCTTGCGCCTGGAGAAGGTTGGCAACGCATCAAGGGTTAGGTTCTCATGGGACAATCCGTCTGTGACTTTCAGCGACATTATATCTGCGGTCGGGGAGATTCCTATCCCGCCTTACCTTAACCGGGCTACAGAACCGGAGGATGAGGAGGATTATCAGACGGTATATAGCCATATTGAGGGTTCGGTGGCTGCACCTACCGCCGGGTTGCATTTCACTGATGCGGTGCTGGATGGTCTGGATTCGGCCGGTATCCTTAGGCGTGAGGTGACATTGCATGTCGGGGCTGGGACATTCCAGCCGGTAAAGGCTGACAATATCGGCGGCCACGAGATGCACAGTGAATTTTTTGCGGTCGGAGTGTCCTTGATAGAGGAGCTTGCAGAGGTTAGTGGTTTGTCTGTGATTGCAGTAGGCACGACTTCGGTGCGCACGCTGGAGAGCCTTTATCACGCAGGTTGCCTGGTATGGTCCGGACAATGGGATGGGACTGTCCCACAATGGTATCCTTATAGTGAAACCCATCCGGGGCTTTCTGTATCGGAATCTATGAGGGCTCTGGCAGGGTATTTACGGGAAGCCGGACGCTCGGTTTTTGTAGGGTCTACGCGCTTGTTGATAGCTCCTGGATATAAGTACAGGGTTGTGGACGGGATGGTCACCAATTTCCACCAGCCGCGTTCGACATTGCTGTTGCTGGTGTCGGCCATGATTGGGGATGAATGGAAGCGTATGTACGGTTATGCGCTTGAAAATGGCTACCGTTTCCTCAGTTATGGTGATGCTTGTTTGCTGCTCGGCAGGTGATTTTTATTTAGCTGGATTCCCTTTGACTTTGGCGGGGTTCTTGGCTATGAATTCTTTCCATGATTTGCATCCCTTTTCTATTTGCGGCCGCTGTGATTCGTAGAAATGGCACAAGGCTGCTCCGAGAGCATCTGTTGCGTCAAGTTGTGGTATGATGTCTTCTTCGCGTATGCATAGTATACGTTTGAGCATTTCTTTCACCTGTTCTTTTGATGCAGCCCCGTTGCCTGTGATCGCCATT
>VSPW01000190.1 GCA_009775535.1 Muribaculaceae bacterium | reverse complement strand
GTACCTTGTTGTCTTCCGGCGGCATTGCAAACGACTGCAGTGAGCCTTGCGATGTCCGAGTGCGCCTGGAATACAGGAATCTTTGTATGGTTATGTCAAGTTCCTTGGGATCTATAGGCTTGAGAAGGTAATCTTGTTCGCCATCGACGAACACCTGTCCGCGTTTGGAGCAGTCGTCATAGTATGCGGTGTACATTATGATATACAGGTTTTCCGACTGCGGGAGGGTGCGCAGGTGGGTCACCACATCAAATCCGTTGTCATCTGGCAGGTCGACATCGATGAATACCAGCGCCGGTGATGTCTGCTCTATGGTCTTTATGCCGTCAACGGCATTGTTTGCAGTGGCGGTAACTGAAAGTATGTCATATGGCTCCAACATATTACGGAGTCTTGAAATTGCATTTGGGTCATCATCGATGATTACGACAGGGAATTTTTTCTCGCTTTGTCCGTCTTTTGCGTTCTGATCCATAGGTTATGGTCTAGGTATCTAAGGCTTGTTGAAACGTGTAAAAATATGAAAAATACATACAAAAATACAATTAAAACGTCAAGTCTGCAAACGCAATATCCTGAAAAAGTGCCATTTGTGTGCCTGTGAGTCCTAAATGTCGAAAAATACTGCCTGTTTGTATGATTTTTTATTTCCGGCATCTCTGGGGCGGCACAATCATGATGGAAATGTGCCAATGGTTAAGTTTGTGTTAAAAATAGCAAAGTGCCAAAAAAATTATTACTTTTGTGAAAAAACTAACCAACACAGTAATTAATTATTTATTAACCCCGCATAATAATAAATTTATGGCAAAAGTAAAAGGAGCAGTCACTATTGACGAAGAGCGCTGCAAAGGGTGTGACCTCTGTGTGGTGGCATGTCCTGCCGATGTATTGCACCTGCAGGCCAAGGACGTCAACGACCGAGGCTATCACTTTGCGTATATGGCGCAGCCGGAAGCTTGCATCGGCTGTGCCGCGTGTGCCACTGTGTGTCCCGACGGATGCATAGAAGTGTACCGTGTGGTGCTAAAATAGCATCCACACATAAATCAAAAACAGATTAATCACCTACATTACAGAATATAATGAATGAAGAAGTGAAATTGATGAAGGGCAATGAGGCCATAGCCCATGCGGCCATCCGCTACGGGGCTGACGGCTATTTCGGATATCCCATTACTCCACAGTCGGAGATATTGGAGACCCTGGAAGCCCTTATGCCGTGGGAGTCCACCGGAATGGTGGTCCTTCAGGCGGAGAGTGAGGTGGCTGCCATAAATATGGTATACGGCGGCGCTTCCGCCGGTAAGGCCGTGATGACCTCATCGTCAAGTCCTGGTATCAGCCTTAAGCAGGAAGGTATCTCATATATAGCCGCAGCCGAGCTGCCTGCGTTGATTGTAAACTGCATGAGGGGAGGCCCAGGCCTGGGCACCATACAGCCGTCGCAGAGCGACTATTTCCAGGCCACAAAGGGGGGCGGCCACGGCGATTACCACATGATAGTGCTTGCGCCGTCGACAGTCCAGGAGATGGCCGACTTTGTAGGCCTTGGCTTTGACCTGTCGTTCAAATACCGCACGCCATCAATGATTTTGGCCGATGGTATAGTAGGCCAGATGATGGAGAAGGTGGTGCTTCCCCCGGCCCGGCCACGTCGTACAGATGAAGAGGTGCGCCGCCAGTGCCCGTGGGCGTCCACAGGCAAGCATGGCCGCGGCAAGCGCAATGTGGTTACATCGCTGGAGATGGATTCCGTTGAGATGGAAAAGAACAACAAGCGATTCCAGGAGACATACCGCCTTATAGAGCAGAATGAGGTGAGGTTTGAGGAACGTTTCATGGACGATGCCGAATATGTGATAGTGGCATTCGGTACTGTGGCAAGGATATGCCTCAAGGCTATTGAGGACGCGCGTGAACAGGGCCTCAAGATTGGCCTTTTGCGTCCGATCACGTTGTGGCCTTTCCCGTATGCCGAAATAGAGCGCCTGTCGTCGAGGGTAAAGGGCATAATGGTAGTGGAGCTGAATGCAGGCCAGATGACAGAGGATGTGAGGCTGGCTGTTGAGGGCCGTGTGCCGGTTTGCCATTTCGGCAGGTTCGGCGGCATAGTGCCTAACCCCACAGAGATACTTGAGGCTTTCGGAAAGAATTTTCTGAAGGACAAATAGAAAAATCCAACAAATTCCGACAATGAAACCAGAAGAAATTATATCCCCGGCCAATAAGGTGTACAGCCGCCCGCGCCTGCTCACTGAGGTCAACATGCACTACTGCCCCGGATGCAGCCATGGTGTGGTGCATAGAATAATAGCCGAGCTCATAGACGAGATGGGGCTTGAGGACAAGACTGTGGGCATTGCCCCGGTGGGGTGTGCCGTGTTTGCCTACAACTATATAGACATTGACTGGATTGAGGCCGCCCATGGCCGTGCGCCAGCTGTGGCGAGCGCGGTGAAGCGCCTCAACCCCGGCAACATGGTGTTCACATATCAGGGCGACGGCGACCTTGCCGCAATCGGTACGGCAGAGACGATACATGCTGCCAACCGCGGCGAGAACATAGCCATAATATTTGTCAACAACGCCATATACGGAATGACAGGCGGCCAGATGGCGCCTACTACGCTTGAAGGGCAGAAGACAGCCACTACGCCATACGGACGCCGCGTAGACCTTAACGGATATCCGCTGAAGATTTCCGACCTGCTGGCACAGCTCGACGGCACGTGCCTGGTGACACGTCAGTCGGTGCACACCCCCGTGGCAGTGCGTAAGGCCAAGGCCGCCATACGAAAGGCATTTGAGAACTCGATGGCCGGCAAAGGGACTTCAGTGGTGGAGATTGTGGGTACATGCTCATCGGGATGGAAGATGACGCCCGACCAGTCCAATAAGTGGATGGAGCAGAACATGTTCCCCCATTACCCGCTTGGAGACCTCAAAAATTTATAAATGGATTGAAACAATAAAATGATATGAAGGAAGAGATTATCATAGCCGGTTTCGGCGGACAGGGCGTACTGTCGATGGGTAAGATTCTGTCGTATGCTGCACTCATGAACGATATGGAGACCACATGGATGCCGTCATACGGCCCGGAGCAGCGCGGTGGTACGGCAAATGTCACTGTCGTGCTCAGTGACAGGCCAATTTCGTCGCCGGTGCTCGACTCTTACGATACGGCGGTCATCCTGAACCAGCAGAGCCTTGACAAGTTTGAACGCAAGGTAAAGCCCGGAGGCACGTTGATCTATGACCCGTACGGTATACATCATGCCCCGACCCGTACTGACATCAATGTCTATAGCGTGAATGCAATGGATGCGACCATAGAGATGGGCAACAGCAAGACATACAATATGGTGCTGCTGGGAGCTTTGCTCAAGATACGTCCTGTTGTGCCCCTGGATGCCCTCATGCGTGGCCTCAAGAAGACGCTTCCGGAACGGCATCACCACCTGTTGCCATTAAACCAGAAGGCCATTGAAAAAGGCATGGGGCTGGTGGAAATATAATTGAAGTGTCTTATTTTAACAAGTTTCAAGGATTATGAAGAAAAATATCCCTGCTTTATTGATAGCCCTAGGC
>VSPW01000019.1 GCA_009775535.1 Muribaculaceae bacterium | reverse complement strand
GGCACAATATCGCCAGGGCACACTTGACCATGGATTGGAACAGATGTATTTCCAATATGGACGCTATCTGTTAATTTCCAGCTCACGTCAAGGAAATATGCCTGCAAATCTTCAGGGCATGTGGCACAATAATACAGACGGTCCTTGGCGTGTCGACTACCACAACAACATCAACCTACAGATGAACTACTGGCCGGCAACATGCACCAACCTGCTTGAATGTTTCACCCCGTTCATCGACTACGTACGCGGACTAGTTGAACCTGGCAAACGCACGGCACAGGCATATTATGGTGCACGCGGATGGACCGCCGAAGTGTCAACAAACATTTTCGGTTTCACCGCACCCCTCAATTCTACAGATATGTCGTGGAACTATAACCCGACAGCTGGTCCATGGCTGGCGACACAGATATGGGAATACTATGACTATACACGCGACAATGATTGGCTCAAAAACATAGGATACGACATAATTAAGGAAAGTGCAAACTTCTGTTCCGACCTACTGTACATGGCAAACGGGACATATACATCTGCCCCATCCTACTCTCCTGAGCACGGCACAGCCGATCTTGGAGCCACATATGCAAACGCCGTTACACGTGAAATACTGTCTGCAGCCATCAAGTCTGCTACAATATTGAACGTAGACTCCGATCTGGTGACGGAATGGAAAGAAAAACTGGAGAAGATGTATCCATATAAGATCGGGCGGTACGGACAGCTACAAGAATGGTACAATGACATCGACACATACAATGATGACCACCGCCACACAAACCATCTGTTCGGACTGCATCCAGGAACAACAATCAACGCTCTTGAAGATACCGAACTGGTGGATGCATGCAAGGAAACACTACGCCAACGCGGCGATGCCGCTACAGGATGGAGCATGGGTTGGAAACTCAACCATTGGGCACGCCTACTTGACGGAGACCACGCATATATACTTTTCCAGAACCTGCTCAAGGAAGGTACAGCAGACAATATGTGGGATCTCCATCCGCCATTCCAGATTGACGGAAATTTCGGAGGTACAGCCGGAATCGCCGAACTGTTCCTGCAGAGCCACAACGGCAAGCTTCACCTGCTTCCGGCACTGCCGTCCACATGGACAAACGGCCATATTTCAGGTCTCCTGACCCGCGGCAACTTTGAAGTTGACATATATTACAACAACAATGAACTCGATTATGCCGTGATTCGCTCCAACGCCGGAGAACCATGCAATGTATATTATAATGGCAAGGAATTGAATTTCAACACTACAAAGGGTGAAGAATACACCATACGTTATAATAGCACAACTGGACAACTGGAATCGGAAACGACATCCGGAATTGATGACATTACATACGAAAAGGACAGCACGACCTATATGGAAGTGACACCGAACCACAATAATGGACATTTCAATGTAATGATATCTGGAAAAGGTACAGGAATCTTGAATGTAAACGCGTACAACATGACCGGACAAGTTGTCAAGACCATGCGTGTAAACAAGACAGAAGAAAGCATAGAGTTTCCTTTTGACTGCAACGTTGCCTCAGGCTGCTATCTGCTTCAGGCCGAAGGCAACAATACATCTGCTACGCAGAAATTCATAGTACACTGACTGGACAATCATACCTAAACGACAACGCCCGGACCGAAAATTTGTCCGGGCGTTGTCGTTTAATTTAGGCGGCCATGTCACTTCCAGTATATAAGATGGTTTTGGCCCGTATCTGTAACTTTCAATGTGACATGTATGTTTTCCAAAACAGGTATGTTATGCCCCACATGACCTATCGGCGCATTAAATACTACAGGATAAGCATATGCTGATGTCATATCGCGTATCATAGTTTCCATATCGCAATATGACGCATCAAGCTTATAATCCGTAAATTGACCGACAATGAGCGCACGCAATGTCGGTAGCACACCTTTCAATTTAAGTTGGTATAAAATACGCTCAATCTTATATATCGGTTCGGAAACATCCTCTATAAATAGCACGGTATCGCCTTTCAATATATCAAATGGTGTACCGATAAGTCCAGCCAGTACTGCAAGATTTCCCCCAAGCAATATACCATCTGCAACACCAGGACGGTCATATGGATGTGACGGGAATGAAAACGACGGACGCCCACCGCGCAACATATCAAAAAGGGCAGCATTGTCGGGATCGTCAGCCCCGATACGAATATGCTGAGCCATGGAAGCATGTATGCTTGGTATGCCTTTTGATGCCATCAGAGCATGCAGTGCAGATATATCACTGAATCCTATGACCCATTTGGGGTCACCCTGCAGCGGAAGACTTGCCAGGCGCTCCAGATTATGTACAACGCCATAACCGCCTCGGGAACATAATATAGCCCTGACCTCCGGATCGGCAAAAGCATTGTAAAGGTCATCGAAACGCTCATCGGCGCTACCACTGTACAATCCGGCATTCCCCAAGGCATGCGGCATCACCTTTACAGCCCACCCCTGCTGCTCCAGCACAGGGACAGCAGCTTCTACATTCTCAATATTTGCAGGTCCGGCAGGAGAACATATCGCTATCGTATCACCGGACTTCAATGGTCTTGGCAGAAACATAATATACTTATCAATTAACCTGAACCCGTATTCCCTCAGCCCGTACCTTTGCGGCTATAGCCTCAAGCTCGGCAATCGACACCTTCTGCAAATCCCTGGCCGGCGTTTTCCTGTCTATTGAATATATCATCACTTCACGAGGCTTGATCTGACAATATGCATCCAGCAAAGCCCCAACTTCCTTATCAGTAGTATTGTCCACAATTATACCCTCATACTCCCCACGTAGGAACATGGTCTGTATTATGGCCTTATCACCGAACATTTTCAACCGGTCTATAAGCCATGCCGTATTAAATCCGGCAGATGTGGGACGGTCAATTTGCCTCATGGTGCTATCTACAGCCGAATCAAGCTTCAATATCGCATTATCCACCTTCATCAATGCGCTGACAACGTCTTCTTTGTCAAGACGCGTTGAATTACAAAGCACGCTTACCACTGCATCCGGAAAATACCTGTCACGCAACAATAATGTATCATCGACAATACCTGCAAATTCAGGATGCAATGTCGGCTCCCCATTACCAGAGAAGGTTATAGTATCCAACGTCTGTCCATCCGAACGCATATCCTTCAATTTATCTTCAAGCATAATCGCGGTCTGATCGCGTGACGGAAGACCAGATGAGCCAGCACCCTGAGAGTTGAAACCGGCTTCACAATAAAGACAGTCAAATGTACATGTCTTGCCATCGACAGGGGAAAGGTTAATGCCCAGGGACGAGCCCAGCCTACGGCTGTGTATCGGCCCGAAAACAGTTGAATGGAACAGCACTCTCTGCATATTTTTTATCATATATTAAGTTCTATCTCTTAGCTGACCCCGGATAAACATCGATGTAATCTGTGATGTGATAAATCCGATAATCACTACCACTATTACGACTGTAATAAGGTCCATAAAATCTACCCTCACAGGATAGGCCGTAATGGTCAAAGACGCCGGATCCGCGCTTAGATGAATAAAGCCACCATATTGTTGCGCAAGTGACAGACATACACCAACCAATATGCCGACCATACCACCGATTGCCGAAATGAGCCATCCAAGGCAAATGAATATACGCCTTACCATAGACTCCGATGCCCCTACTGCGCGCAATGTAAGCAAGTTGTCACGCTTTTCAAGGACAAGCATAGATAGTGTGGATATTATATTGAATGAGGATACCAAAAGTATGAACGCAAGCATCATGAACGTAACCCACTTCTCTATGGAGATCATACGGAACGAAGCCTCCTGCTGCTGTAGACGGTCCTGAACCTTATAGCTGTCACCTACCACGGATTTAATCTCCTGTATTGCCTCACCGATATCCCAGCCCTCCCGGATTCTTATGTCAATGGATGAAGCCTCATGGTCATAAAGCAACAGCCTCCTGGCCACATCAAGCGGGATTATAATCCGGTCGGTATCATATTCAGGCTGGTCAACACGGAATACGCCTGACACCAGCAGGGAATCGGCACGAAAAGCAGTTGCAGGATTGGCTGTATTTATTCGACCTTGCCTACGCGGAACATATAGCGCCACATCCTGCCCGGGATGTACGTCAATATTATAAGCCACTCCGACACATACCAGGGCACACGGCATGTTATAGGCAGAGTCCGTAAACCCACCATCCACGACACAACGGTCTATATCTGAAATCCGGGAGTATCCATGGCCCACGCCTTTGAATACGACAGGCATCTGATGGCCGCCATAGACCATCAACCCCCGTTCATCTATCACCGGAGATGCGCTTTCTATACACTCCAACCGACCAACAACAGCTGCAACCGAATCACCGTTGGAAATAGCCTTACCAGATACCGGCAATACCTTCACTTGCGGGTCTATTACCGAAAGATGCCCTAAAGCCAGGTCACTGAAGCCATTGAATACAGAGAGCACAATCACAATGGCAGCCGTGGCCACAGCCACCCCGACCATAGATATCAGTGATATGATATTAACGGCGGCATGTGTCTTTTTCGCCAGCAGATAACGCCATGCAATACGCAATGGGAGCATTGGGACGTGATAACGGGAAAAATGACGTAAACTAATCCCTGGATTCCGCTTCGGAAGACTGCTCTGTACTGTCTGTACCTAAAAGTTTGTCGATATTTTCCAGATAATCCAAAGAATCATCAAGAAAGAACGATAGTTCCGGTGTCTTCCTCAACTGAAACCTGACCTTCTGTGCCAATTCATAACGTATAGTCCGGGAACTGGCGTTTATACTGGCAATAAGCTCCTGCGCTTTCCCCGATGGGAATATCGACAAATAGGCCCGCGCTGTACTCAGGTCAGGTGACACCCTTACGGTGCTCACTGACACAATGACACCATGCGTCTTGGCTGTCTGCTGACGGAAGATCTCGCTCAGCTCTTTCTGAAGGAGACGTGATATCTTGGATTGACGTGTAGTTTCCATATAATTTATTTTTTAATTGACGTTTATGAGATAAACGCATGCCGAGTCCACAAAGTTACAAAATTTTACGTATTATAGTCAAGCCGTCCCGAAGCGGAAGTATCACTTTCTCGACACGTGCATCTGCCGCCACATGGTCGTTGAACTCCATAATTCCGATTGTCTGTGAGTCGTGGTGGGCCTCCGGATCCACTACTTTCCCATCCCAGAGCGTATTATCGGCAATGATGTATCCACCGGTGCGCACCAGCGGCAAAACCATCTCATAATATTCAGTATACAACCGTTTATTGGCATCGATAAACACCATGTCCCACTGGCTTACCGGCAATGTAGGCACAACCTCCATGGCATCGCCTATCACAAGATGCATGTCTGATGCACGCGGTGACTGACTGAAGTGTTCTATTATAAGATCCTCCATCTCATCATCGATCTCCACACTCCACAATTGCGACCCGTTCGGCATCCCTTCCGCAAAGCAAAGGGCCGAATAACCAGTAAACGTGCCCAATTCCAGTATATTCACAGGAGCAATCATGCGAGTCAGCATGGTCAATATGCGGCCCTGAACATGCCCTGAACACATTCGGGGGTACAGCTGATATAAGTGTGTATCCCTGTACAGCCGACGCAAATTTTCAGGCTCGGCATCTATATGTGATGATATATAATCGTCAATGGGACTGTCCATAATAGTTTTTATCAATACCTGGCGCAAAGTTACTGAATTTTTGCGTAATTTTGTGTCCGCTTGCCCATTTTGCAGGCATAAGAGTTATGAGAATCGACATCCTGACAGTACTTCCGGAAATGCTGGAGTCGCCGCTAGGCTGCTCCATATTGCGCCGAGCCCAGGACAAGGGGCTAGCCGAAATACACGTGCACAACATACGAGACTATTCGACAAACAAGCACCGCAAGGTAGATGACTATCCTTTTGGCGGAGAAGCGGGGATGGTTATGATGATAGAGCCAGTAGAAAGATGCATAAGTTCGCTGCGCACCGAACGCCACTACGATGAAGTGATTTTCACATCTCCCGATGGGGAGGTGTTCTCACAGCCGATGGCCAATTCAATGTCGCTTCTTGATAATATAATAATCCTTTGCGGCCACTATAAGGGCGTGGACTACCGTATACGTGAACATCTGGTAACACGCGAGATATCTATCGGCGACTATGTACTTACCGGAGGAGAGCTGCCGGCTGCGATAATTACAGATGCGATTGTACGGCTTATACCTGGAGCCATAGGCGATGAGCAATCCGCATTGACAGACTCTTTCCAGGACAATCTGCTTGCCCCGCCTATATACACCCGTCCGGCTGTGTATAATGGATGGGAAGTACCACCGATATTGCTATCCGGCCATGAGGCCAACATTGACGCCTGGCGTTACGAACAGTCACTTGAACGCACCAGACGCCTCCGTCCTGACCTGCTCGGAGAATAGAGAAGGTATAAAAAACTGCAAATAGGGCCAATGACCCTATTTTGGTTTTGAAAACACGAAAAGATTACATATATTTGTAATCTAAACTTTTGTTAACGTTCCAAATCCGAACATCATGAAATTTGCACAGAACAGCAACACGGTCTTCGACCGGGCTACAGCCGATTACCATGTGTCTGACCATGTCGATGCGCCCCATCCCAACCCATATGACGAGGGAACAATCGACCATACCCTATATGCCAAAAACATGATCGATGCCGTGCAGTGGCATCTTGAAGACATAATACGCGACCCTGAGATCGACCCAGTTGAAGCACTGGCCCTTAAAAGGCGCATCGACCGGTCCAACCAGGAGCGCACAGATATGGTAGAAGAGATCGACACGTATTTCCGTGAGCTGTACAGTGGGGTAAAGCCCGAAAAAAATGCCACTATAAATACTGAAAGCCCGGCATGGGCACTGGACCGGCTGTCAATACTTGCATTGAAAATATATCATATGAAAGCCGAGGTAGCGCGTACAGATGCCATGCCGGAACACACGGCGAAATGCCGAGCCAAGCTTGATGTTCTGCTACAGCAGCGGGAAGACCTCACTCAGGCCATAGACACCCTGTTGGAAGACATATCAGCCGGACGCAAGTTCATGAAGGTATACCGCCAGATGAAAATGTACAACGATCCAGACACAAATCCAATCCTATATGGGCAAAAATAAGCCCCATATAGGCAATGGCAACAATCTCGGTTTGGTCAATGTGCTAATTACACGTTTCTCGGCACTGGGAGACGTTGCCATGACAATACCGGTAATATACAGTGTGTGCCGCTGCTATCCCGATATCAGGTTCATAATGGTCACAAAACCATCAATGACCGGCATATTCATTAACAGCCCGTCAAACCTTAAAGTCATAGGTGCGGACGTAAAGAACGACTATGTAGGCATACGTGGCCTGTGGCGGCTGCTTAGCGAGCTAAAACAACAATACTCGATTGACGCATACGTCGACCTGCATGATGTATTGCGAACCAAGCTGCTCCGCCTGTTCAGCCGTATAAGGGGCATAAAGGCCAGCAGACTAAACAAAGGAAGGAGAAACAAGAAAGCCCTTACCCGACAGAACAGCAAGGTGATGCTCCCTCTGATATCATCCCGGGCACGGTACAGGGAAGCATTCTTTAAGGTTGGCCTGCCTGTACAAGAACATTTTGATGGCCTATATGGTGCTGGCGGAAAAGCCGATCCGATGTCGTTCGCAATGATAACCCTGCCGAAACAATCAGGAAGCCGATGGGTAGGCATCGCACCGTTCGCGGCACATAAAGGCAAGATATACCCGCCTGAAAAGATGGAAGAGGTCGTAAAAGGGCTTATCAACAACCCGGACGTGTATGTATTTCTGTTAGGTGGCGGAGGCGAAGAACAGAGACTGTTGGAAACATGGTCTCAAAAATACCCGCGCACAACATCCCTGGCCGGAAAAAGATACGGATTTGAAGCAGAGCTTGCCCTGATGAGCCATATGGATGTAGTATTGGCAATGGACTCCGCAAACATGCACCTTTCATCCATTGTCGGCACCAAGGTAGTAAGCATCTGGGGCGCTACACATCCGTATTGCGGCTTCAAAGGATGGCGTCAAAGCGATGGCGATACCATACAACTAGCCATGACATGCCGCCCATGTTCTGTGTTCGGCGACAAGCCATGCCAACGCGGCGACTACCATTGCCTAAATGGCATTCGCCCGTCCCTGGTATTGGAAAAATTGCAAAGATATCTCTAAACCAACCTGATGGAGCAATTCGATATACGAAACAACGAAGGAGACCGCGATTTTGAACGAGCCTTACGCCCATCGCATTTTGATTCGTTCAACGGACAGGAGAAAGTCGTAGAAAACCTGAAGATATTCGTGGCGGCAGCAAGGATGCGCGGCGAAGCGCTGGACCATATCCTGCTGTTCGGCCCTCCAGGCCTCGGAAAGACAACCCTGTCCGGCATTATAGCCAATGAATTGGGTGTAGGGATGAAGATAACATCAGGCCCCGTGCTGGATAAGCCTGGCGACCTGGCCGGAATCCTGACATCTCTTGAAGAAAACGACGTTCTGTTCATTGATGAGATACACCGGTTAAGTCCAGTTGTGGAAGAATACCTGTATTCTGCAATGGAGGACTACAGGATAGACATAATGATAGACAAAGGGCCTGGAGCACGGTCAGTCCAGCTGACATTGTCCCCATTCACCCTTATAGGGGCTACCACACGTTCCGGGCTGCTGACATCCCCGCTACGCGCACGTTTCGGAATACCGTGCCATCTGGAATACTATGACCACGAAGTACTGCGCAAGATCATATTGCGTTCAGCCTCCCTGCTGAACGTGAAATGTACAGCCGATGCAGCCTTGGAGATAGCACTGCGCAGCCGTGGGACACCGCGAATAGCCAATGCCCTGCTACGTCGCGTACGGGATTTTGCCCAGGTCATAGGGCGCGGAATAGTGGATATCGAAATCGCACGCTATGGACTGGAGGCGCTCAATATAGACCGCTACGGTCTGGATGAGATAGACAACAAATTGCTTATGACCATCATAACAAAATTCAAAGGTGGCCCTGTAGGACTGTCAACCATAGCGACAGCCCTTGGTGAAGACCCCGGGACAATCGAGGAGGTATATGAACCATATCTCATAAAAGAAGGTTTCATAAAGCGTACACCAAGAGGACGCGAAGTCACCGATCTGGCATACCGCCATCTCGGACAATCGCGCCAAGACTCTTTTGCAGGAGGCCTTTTCGACATGAATTGATATTGCCTCACTGTTTTTGGCCACAAACGAATCAAAATTTGACGTTTTCCGCAAAGTCATTTTGACATTCGGCATAAAACCGCTATATTAGCGAAAATTTTCCTTAATAGATAAAAAACGTCCCTCTCCACAAAAATAAAAACCGTATCGACAAATGAGCGAAAAATCACATAGATATTGTGTCATAATGTGTGGCGGCATTGGCAGCCGCTTCTGGCCATATAGCCGTACAGACTTGCCTAAGCAATTTATTGACTTTTTCGGCACCGGACGCACATTGCTGCAAATGAGTTATGACCGCATACTGTCGGTCGTACCCAAGGAAAACATCCTGATACTTACCAATTCAATATATGCCCCCCTTGTAAAGGAGCAGCTCCCTGATATTTCCGACAGCCAGATATTGTTAGAGCCGGCCCGCCGCAATACTGCACCATGCATAGCATGGGCCGCCTACCATATAGCTGCCCTTGACCCAGAGGCATCCATGGTAGTCACCCCCAGCGACCATTTGATCACAAACGAAAAAGAATTCGAGAAAAGCATCACACGTGGGCTTGAATTTGTCGAGACACGCGATGCCTTGCTGACACTAGGGATAAACCCCACCCGTCCGGAAACCGGATATGGCTACATCCAGATAGGGGCTGAATGCGAACCTGGAATACTAAAAGTAAAGACATTTACCGAAAAACCGAATCTTGAACTTGCAAAAGTATTCCTAGACACAGGAGAATTTTTCTGGAATTCCGGGATTTTCCTGTGGAAAACCTCTGCAATCATCAATGCGTTCCACGAATACTGTCCAGATGTAGTAACCATCTTTGATGCCGGACTCGAAATTTTCGGCACACAGGATGAAGCCGCATATATAGAACGCAACTTTCCGTCATGCATGAACATCTCCATAGACTTTGCCGTAATGGAACATGCGTCAAACGTATATGTGGAATGTGTTTCTTTCGGATGGACAGACCTTGGCACATGGAGCGCCCTATATGACAATTCACCCAAAAATAAAGATGCAAATGTGACCCAAAACTGCAATGTCCTATCATATAACTCCAACGGCAATATCTTCGCCATACGTGGTGAAAAGCTGGTGGTCGTATCCGGGCTTAATGATTACATCATAGCTGATGCCGGGGACGTGCTGCTTGTTTGCCCAAAGAGCGAAGAACAGCGCATCAAGCAGATGGTCAACGACTCCAAACTTAACTTTGGGGACAAATACCTTTAGAATATACCCCGCACATTAAGCTCCTCCCGAACTTTCTGGCGGCGTTTTATATTATTATTAATGTATATGGGACGCTTGTTCAGCATACTGTCAATAATGTTACTGGTGGCGATACAGTCATCGGCAACGGGATATGACCTTACCAGAAAGAAGGCCGAGCGCTTTTTCAGTAACGGTGAATGGGCATCCGCATCAGCGATGTACGAACTGATGCTTGCCGAACGGCCGATCGTCTCATCAACATATGGACATGCCATAGTATCCGCATCATTGCGCGCCGATACACTTGACCAGATGCGACTGCTGGAACAGGCCATGCACCATTCCATCCCGTTTGATTCCATAATGGAAAGCGTACATAAAGTCAGCCTAGGATGCGCGCATATACAGGCCTACGAAAAATTCCTGCTGCTCGCAAAAAAAGAGTACCCTTGGCTTGGAAGGGCCATTGACAGGTATCTGCTGGACTATTATGCAAGCCGACATAATGGAGCCATGATGGTACATTATAGCAGCTTGATACTCAACGGACTTCCGGACGATATAAACTATCTTTCGCTACTTGCAAAAGGATACATGGCAGATAATGATATTTCCGCAGCTACAGCAGTATATAACCGTATAATCCAATTGGACCCGGACAATTACGATGCCCTTCTGGCAATCGGCAACTATTCATATGACATAAGCCAGAATTGCAGCGACCCTGAAACTATCCGCAAAGAGATGTCACGGGCCAGGACATGCCTGCAACATGCCTACACGCTTAAGCCGACTCCATTTGTTGCGCAACTGCTTAAAAATTTGTAGCTTTGCAGGCATAAACACAATACTCACATGGAACAGGATTCATCAGCAGTTGCCGCCATACCGTTGCGGCAACAAGCCATATGCTGGTTCAAGCGCCCTCAGGTATGGGGATTTTTCGTATCTGTGGCCATAATGGCTATAATATCTATAGCATTCTTCGCACCTGACAATTTTGAAGGAAACTCACTGCGTCAACATGACATGCAGCAAGGCCTTGCAAACGGACATGAAGTAGAGGCATACCATGAGGCTACAGGAGAAAAGCCTTTATGGACAAACTCGCTTTTCGGCGGCATGCCCACATTCCAGATAGCGCCCTCATATCCGTCAAACAGCCTTTTTTCATGGCTGGACAGTGTATATGGACTAGGATTGCCTGCACCTTCCAACCTATTGTTCATGATGATGGCCGGATTCTTCATCCTTATGTACACCATGAAGGTGAGGTGGCCGCTGGCATTGCTTGGTGCTGTGGCCTGGGGCTTTTCAAGTTACTACATTATAATAATAGGGGCAGGGCACATATGGAAATTCCTGGCCCTCACATACATCCCACCCACAATAGGAGGCCTTGTTCTCGCATACCGCCGCAACTATCTTGGAGGTGGCGCAATGATGGCATTGTTTGCAATGCTACAATTGAACGCCAATCACCCACAGATGTCGTATTACTTCTCATTCGTAATGGCGGCAATGGCCATAGCGTATCTGATAACGGCAATCCGCGGCAAGCATTTGAAGCAATGGGCCATCTCGACAGGCGTATGTATCGCCGCAGGATTACTGGCCATCGGGGCAAACCTGCCAAGCCTATATAATACCTATGAATATTCAAAGGAAACAAAAAGGAACGGATCAGAACTGACACCAAAGAACTTACCGGAAATACAGGCGTCCGATGCCCCCAAACCCACCGGGGGCATGCCATATGGCGAAATAATAGGATGGAGTTACGGCAAATCTGAGACCTTTTCCCTGCTTATACCAAACGTCAAGGGCGGGGCGACAGCACGTCCAGAACAAGGACAGATGAAACTTATGGGACTTGACCGCCTGCCATCTGCACAAAAGTATGCCGGTGGACAAGAGCAGATGGTGTTAAGCCAGTTCCCCCAATATTTCAATGAAGGAGAAAGCACCAACGGACCTGTATATGTCGGCGCGGTAATATGTGCGCTGTTTATTCTGGGGTGCATTATTGTACGCGGTCCAATGAAATGGGCTCTGCTTACCGTAACCATACTGTCAATCCTACTGTCATGGGGACGTAATTTTGAAGCTTTGACACAGTTCATGGTCTACAATTTCCCGATGTACAATAAATTCCGTGCAGTGGAAAGCATTCTTGTCATCGCAGAATTCACCATACTTCTATTGGCCGTCCTCGGTCTAAAAGAAATTTTCAGTGACAATGAAAAGAATAAATGGGGCAAATACCGCAACAAGATACTGATATCTTTCGGCATCCCAATGCTGATATGCGCAGCCGGAATACTCTCTCCTGGGATATTCGGCAATGCCATAACCTCCGATGAAGCAGGAGTATTATCACAATACCCTGATTACTACAACCTTATCGAATCGCTACGACTTGGAATGGTTCGTTCGGATTCATTAAGGAGCTTCGTCTATCTGGCACTGGGAATGCTGTGTATATGGTCCTACATGCATTACGGATACAGGCGTTCGATTTGCGCCGGATTATTGACAGCAATTGTCCTGTTTGATCTGTACACCGTAGACAAACGCTATATATCTCACGATAGCTTCTGCGACACGATGCTTACATTATCAGACCCATTTGAACCGGATGCCATTGACAGGCAAATCCTGGCTGATACAACACTACATTACAGGATAATCGATATCCCGGGGTTCGGAAGCGCACACCGCTCATACCTACACAAACGCCTTGGCGGATACCATGCGGCAAAGCTTACCAGATATGAAGACCTGATACAGCGCCGTATGGGATATGCATTGAATTACGGCTACATACCGGAACTCCGCGATGATTCAATAATGCAATCCTTCCCGGTAGAAGGCCGTCCGACTTACGATGCCCTGCGTGCCGACTACAAGGTTCTTGATATGCTAAATGCACGCTATATCATCGACATTGAACGTGACGGACAAGACAAACAATACCTGACAGTCAAACGCAACGGAAATGCATTGGGCAATGCCTGGTTTGTTGGCCATATAGAGTTCGTGGATAACGCCGATGAGGAAATGTCAGCGCTGGCAACACTCGACCCCGCAACAGAAGCTGTCGCAGACAACAAATTCCGCGGTATATTGAATGAATCGGGATATGTACCCGCACCGGGAGACACCATATATCTCACTTCCTATTCACCTGCCAGATTGGAATACCATGCAGTAAATTCCACACCGGCAACAGCCGTATTCTCTGAAGTATATTTCCCCTGGGGATGGAAAGCGACCATAGACGGGAATCCGGCAGAATTAGCCCGCGTCAATTATGTTTTAAGGGCTTTACAGATACCTGCGGGTGAGCATGAGATAACAATGCACTTCGACCCCGATTCATTGCATGCCACAGGACACGTGGCATATGCATGTGTGACAATAATCTACCTGTTGATAATCGCGGCAGTAGCCATAAGCACACGCCGGGTAAAATGCAAAGACTAAAACAGACAGTACACGCACTAAGCCGCCTGCGCCATATGCGGGGATTCGGCATTCATTCGCCGTTCGCCTTTGATTTCATACTGCGTACCATAAGGGAAAATGCCCAATATTACGCATATCCGGCAATCAGAAACCAGCGCATAGCATTAAAGCGCGCCGGATTCAGGCATCTAATGTCTGAACGCCATCTAAGGCTACTATTCCGTATTGTAAACAGGTTTCAGCCGACAGATGTACTGCTGATGGGCGCATTGTCAGGCGAGGAGACTGCCCCATTGCTCGAAGTATCAGAAAATATTTCCGTCAATGTCCTTCACGGCAAATATCCGGATGCCCTGGAAAAACGCTATAAGGCCAGGATAAAAGAAATAAGCCAGACCAGCAGAATCCATGATTTCATCATTGTGAACAAGCCGGTGAAAGATGCTGATAAAATTATACTTTCCGCCATTGGAAGTGGTGACTGCATAATAATATTCCCACGGATCACCGAGGCCGAGACACTCAGGCTATGGAATCTTGCCTCGCTCTCAATGAAAAGAGGCATGACATTCCATAACGACTCCAATTTCGGGATAATAATCAACCATATGCGGTTGCCAAGGCAAAATTTCCGCATATGGATGTAATGCAAAGGCTATATAATTATCATAAATTATAGCCGAGTGTGATGGCGAATGTATTGCGCCGGGCAGTAAATCCCTTATAGTCGTTTCCACCAAGAAGATTAGTCAAGCCAACACCACCGCTTAAAGATATATAGTATTTCTGGTAATGGAAGGCTGCCCCGAACATCCATTGCAGATCAAACCGGCGCACACCATCACCATAAATGGATTCCGAATAATGCTCCATATTATTACGGATAGCGATATCCCCAACATTACGTCCTACAAGACCTATATTCATCTGAGGGCCGGTAAACACCGAAACCTTCATGTCCTCTGTAAAATCAAAATGATATCCGGCCACAAGGGGGATACGGAAACCGAAATTACGTATAGAGCCCTTGACTCCAAATTCATCATTGCTGTCATACATGAACCCGTCATATCCGGCCGTATTGTAAAACACGCTCAACCCTGGCTCAAAATACAGGTTTTTGAATAAGGTGATATTGTACACCGCACCGACAGAAAAACCGGCGCCATTGTTAAAATCATATATATTGCTGATATTTCCGGCCACTCCGGTAATATCCAAAGAAGCACGCACGCCCAAATATGGATCTTGCTCACCAGCATCAAAAATATCCTGTGCAAAACCCGATGTGGCCAACATCATAGCGCCCATAGCCGATAAAAACAACTTTTTCATAACCGTATATATAATGAATTATATCTTTTCAATCTAGATGGCCGTAAAATTACAAAAAATCCATAATACACCAGCCAAACCCAAACAGATATTCTTCATTATGATAAACAAAAGCGATATATCGGACATTTCACATAAAACAAATAATATACTCATTTTTAATGGTCTTTTATTCATAAAACGGCCCTTTATTCGTATCTTTGCAAAATCAATAAACCATCGTTTAACACAACGAGATACTTTAACCTAAAATATTGGCTTATGAAAAAACTTTTACTTTCATTAATCGCTGTATTCCTATGCCTGCCTTTCGCAAATGCCAAGGAATACGAAATCACCATCAAAGGGACTACATACAAAACGACGACCTTTGGCACCACCACTATTCAATCTATTGAAGCATTTGAATCAAACGGATTCAAATTTGAGCCATCAAAAGATAAAGGGGCGACAGCACCGGCATATAATAAAGCCGGAGACCTCCGTCTTTATGCCAACAATACCCTAATACTCACAGCACCTTCCGGTGAGAGCATAACAGCCATCAGTTTCAAACTCTCAACACAGGGAAAAAAGCAGACAGCAGCTATCGCTGTTGACGAAGGAACAATTGCAACCCAATCAAAAGGTGCAGCTACTATTGACTGGAGCGGGAATATCGACAAGATAACATTTACAGTCGGTGCAAAAAACGAGTTCGGCACTGCAACAAATTCCGCCGGCCAATTCTGTTTCGACAAACTTACAATCACAACAGCTGAAGTCGAAATACCATCAGTAGAGACACCTTCCATCAAACTGAAGGAAAACAATATGGTGAATATAGAATGTAGCACAGAAGGTGCAACAATATATTACACCACAGACGATTCTGATCCTACAAACGAATCAACAGTATATTCTGCACCCTTTGCAATTACAAAGGAAACAACCGTAAAGGCTATCGCATATAAAGGCGCTGATGCAAGCCGCATAGCAACAGCAAAACTTAACCTCAATACTGTATCATCAATAGCGGAATTCATCAATCTTGCAAATGAATCTCCCGTCACAATCACGTCTCCAGTGACCGCCGTATACCAAAATGGGCCTTTCCTATATATATATCAGAATGGAGCTTTTCTCCTAGCATATGGCACACAGACAAACAAATACGAAAACGGAGATGTAATCCCGGCTGGAATCACAGGTACATACAACCTTCGCTACGGCAACCACCAGATGAATGTTGACAACACGACATTCCTCGCAACAGAAGATGTATCAGAGCCTGTGATGCCTACCACCATGGCAATCGGTGATATCACTGTCGATGACCAGAACAAGTATGTATTGCTTTCCAACGTATCAATCTCCGATCTTAATGGCAACAATGCTACAATATCCGACAGCGAAGGAAATACAATCGCTCTTTACAATAAGAATTTCCAGATAGAGTTGCAGGAAGGTAATGGACTTATAATTGCAGGTTTCGTCAGCGTATACAACAACGATGTACAAATATACCCCACATCTATAGCTGAAGCCGAAAAATTTACAGTCACAGTACAGACACCCGAAGCTGGACAAGGCACACTACAAGTATTTAATGGTGAGACCGAAATAACATCAGAAAGCGAATTTATAGCAGGCACAGAACTCACCGTAGTAGCGACTCCGGCAGAAGGCTATGGACTCAAGGCCATATACGTAAACGGCACCG
>VSPW01000189.1 GCA_009775535.1 Muribaculaceae bacterium | reverse complement strand
TGATTGTTATAAAGTCAGAAATAATTGTTAACTTAGACTCAGATTTTAGCCATTGCCTATTATGAAACGGATTAAGACCAACCTTTTTGATATAACAACGGTGAAGCGTGAGCCTTTTGGCGGCGCGCTGCTTGTGGCAGGCCCATTCCTGGAGGAGAGCTATTTCAACCACGGTGTAGTAAGCCTTGTGTCATATTCGCATGAGGATGGTGCAATGGGGATGGTGCTGAATAACCTTACAGGATACCGTATGCCAGACATATTGCCGGGACAGGTCGACCGTACACCTGAAACGGAGTCGATACCGGTATTCTTGGGCGGCCCGGTTTCTGATGACCGCCTTTTCTATATCCATAATCTCGGGCCGGATATAATATCGGATTGTGACGAATATTTTCCGGGGCTATATGCCGGCGGCAGTTTCAGGGATGTGCTTAATTATGTCAATTCTGGATATCCTGTCGATGGGCGGATAAGGTTTTTTATCGGTTACAGCGGATGGTCGGCAGGTCAACTTGAGGAAGAGCTTCTCAATGAGGTGTGGGCTGTTGCTGATATGCATGGTGATACGTCTGAAGTGTTACGGGGGGCTGATGACCCGTATTGGCATAGTGTTGTCCGAACTATGGGTGAAAGTTACCGTAATTGGCTATACCATCCGCAAAATGTCCAATGCAATTAGGCTGTCATTGGAACAGTCGCTGGTAGATAATTGCATCGGCATATGTGTTGGCCGCTGTACGCAACCATGATCTGAGCCGTCCGGACGTTTTGTATCCGGCAGATGAGAACAGCCGGGCAGAAATTGTGTTGTCGGCAGCCACCATTGCGTATAGGCCATGTATTCCGAGTATTTCTCTGCAATATGTGGCCGCCATCTCAAGTGACACGCGTGCAAAACCTTGATTCCTGGCTTGCGGGGCTATGTATATGCCAACTTGCGCACGCCTGTGGCGCGGGTCGTAGTCGGATATGTCCAAAGTGCCTATAGTGCGGCCGCAACTGTCATCGACAATCATGAACCGGATTTGTCCGCCATGTGCAATGTCTCCATCATAGGAACTCACATATTCCCATAGCTGTTGCCGCGACACTGGTGCATGGGTGAACCCCACGTGCCAAAGGGCCGGGTCGTTTTCCCATATATATAGGGTGTCCACATCGGTTGGTTCCGGGGCTCGTAAGGTTATTGAGGGAGATGCCATGCAGGGATGCCTTATATTGAGAATGGGGTACGGTTGATAAGTGACCGCGCCAGGGTAAGTTCATCGGTATACTGGATTTCACCGGCTACGGATATTCCGCGTGCAAGTTGTGTAACTTTGGCTGGAAGGGATGACAGCCTACGGTACAGGTAGTAGTTAGTGGTGTCTCCTTCCATGGTCGCACTCAATGCAAGGATCACTTCGTCAATGTCGCCTGCGGCAACCCTTTCGATCAGTGATGATATCTGCAGCTGGTCGGGGCTTATGCCGTCCATAGGCGAGATCACGCCGCCAAGTACGTGGTAGACTCCGGTATATTGGCGTGTAGATTCAAAGCTCATAACATCTTTTACGGTCTCCACCACGCATATTGTACGGTGGTCTCGTGTCATGTCAGCACAGATGGGGCATGTGTCTGTTTCCGAGATATTGTGGCATTCATGGCAGTATCTGATTCCATGCCTTAGGTCGATTATCGCTTGCCCGAGAGAATCGGATGTCTTTTCTTCCTGCCTAAGCAGATGTAGGGCCAGCCGTAGGGCAGTCTTCCTTCCGATTCCCGGCAGGCGAGACAATTCTCCTACAGCATTTTCGAGCAGAGTGGATTCAAATTCGCGTTCCATCAATTCCTGTTAATTTTGCCATTGTTGAAGCCTGGGCGGCTTCAAGTGATTCCGGTTTGCCGATATCTATCCAGTTATAGGTGGAAAATTCTGGGGCGTATGCACGTATGTCCAGCATTCCGGCATTCTGTATATAGAAAGGCGTTATTGAGAATTTGCCATTGTCATTGAAATTTTCCAAGGCGGGGAATATTTCTGGGGACAATACATGTATGCCGCCGAATGCAAGTGGGGTGAGGCTTGATGTATCAAGACCTGACGGTAGAATCTCGCCTGTTGATATGTTACGCCATCCTTGCAGTCTTAATGTATTGCTGTCGAAGAGAAAATATCTGGATGTGGCCCTGTCGGCAGCCAATAGGGTGGCGGCAGCACCTGATTTGACATGGCAGGAAATCATGCTTTCCAGGTTGATGTCAGAGAGAATGTCGGCATTGTGTACAAGAAATGGCTGGCCATCGTCGAGTAGGTGGCGGGCATTCAATATGCCGCCTCCGGTATCGAGTAGCCGTCCGCTTTCATCGCTTATGTGAATCTCGACAGGTATTTCATGCCGATGGCTATTGATGTAACCGATGACCTGTCCGGAGAAATGGTGCACATTTATCACGATACTGTCGATACTTCCAATTGCTGATATCCTGTCGATTACACGGCGGAGCATTGGTATCCCTCCCACTGGGACGAGTGCTTTGGGGTGGTGCAGGGTGAATGGCTTTAGGCGTGTGCCAAGTCCGGCGGCAAATATCAGAGCTTTCATTTCTTCTGGAAAGTCTGTTCGATGTTTTGCTCGCGGTGGACAAGTTCCACTTTTACATTGTATTTGCTGTTGATATGCTCTGCCATGCGTTGTGCGCTGTAAACAGAGCGGTGTTGGCCTCCGGTGCACCCGAAGCATACCATCAGGTTGGAGAAGCCCCGCTCGATATAGCGTTCAACTGATGAGTCTACCAGAGCGTAACAATGGTCAAGGAATGATAATATCTCACCATCTTCTTCAAGGAATTCTATTACTGGCTTGTCAAGTCCGGTAAAAGGTTTATACCTATCGTATTTCCCGGGATTATTGACGGCGCGGCAATCGAATACGTATCCGCCTCCGTTGCCTGTGGCATCGTTTGGGATGCCTTTCTTGTATGCAAAGCTCATCACTTTTACCGTCAGTTGCCTGTTGGCCATTTCATTGGTAAACTGTTTCATGTCTACAAGCTGGCGGAGCAGTTCGTTCAGGTAAGGATATTCCGGGTATGGGTTGTCGAGCAGTTCCCTTAAGTTGGCGATGGCGAAAGGTACGCTCTGCATGAAATGCGGCTTTTTCTCAAAGTATCCGCGGAATCCGTAAGCACCGAGCACCTGCATGGTCCGGAACAGGACAAAATGGCGCAACTGTTCATGGAAGTATTCTTCATCGACCGGTTTGTATTTGCGAAGAGCATCAATGTATTCACCGATGAGTTCCTGGCGCAGCGAACCGGGCAGATTGGCTTTGGCTTGCCACAGGAATGAGGCTACATCGTAGTAGAAAGGCCCTTTGCGACCGCCTTGGAAGTCTATGAAAAGGGGATTGCCTTCGGTTGTAAGCATTACGTTGCGCGATTGGAAATCACGGTACATAAAGGTGCTCGATTGGCCTCGCATAAGTACTTCGGACATGGCCTGGAAGTCGTCCTCCAACCGGTCTTCCTGGAATTCCAGTCCGGTGGCTTTAAGGAAGCAGTATTTGAAATAATTAAGATCCCACATTATAGACCGTTTGTCGAATTCTTTTGCGGGATAGCAATGTGAGAAGTCAAGGCCTACTGCGCCCA
>VSPW01000188.1 GCA_009775535.1 Muribaculaceae bacterium | reverse complement strand
CAAACAAGAGAAAGGGAGAAAGAAGGGCCAGTCAGCCCCACGGTGAAGTCGATCACCTTGATTCCTTGTAGAGGGGCTGTATTCATCATCATTACCTCCTGTTTGTTAATATTGTTAGGTTTTTTAATATTGTTAGGTCGTGCCGTTTCATTGGGTGGCCGCGTACGTTGGGGCGCAGCCCTGTGCGAATTCTCAATTACAACAACCGTATGCCCCTAAAAGTTGCAGGCAAAAGCAATCAGCCTGTTGATTTTCTGAAAAATAATAGCTACCTTTGCACCCGGATTCGCAATCGCTGGCGGAACAAGCAGTCCGTTATGTTGCGGGTATTTTTCTAACATTTTAATTTTTAATCAAAATGGACTTAATCAAGATTGTCGAGGACGCTTTCTCTACCGGCAAGCGTTTTGACGACTTCCTTCCTGGCGACACCATCACCGTAGCTTACCGTATCAAGGAAGGCAACAAGGAGCGTATCCAGCAGTACCGTGGTGTGGTTATCCGCATTTCTGGCGAAGGCAACAAGAAGCGTTTCACTGTGCGCAAGATGAGCGACAATATCGGTGTGGAGCGTATCTTCCCCGTTGAGTCACCCTTCATCGACTCTGTTACAGTGAACAAGCATGGCAAGGTACGCCGCGCCAAGCTTTACTACCTGCGCAAGCTCACAGGCAAGAAGGCCCGTATCAAAGAGCGCCGCGTGAAGTAGGCAGACGTTCGACTGCAACCGTCCGGAAACACTTCCGGAGCATCAAATACGCCATGGCATCCAGTCCCTGTCACAAGGGTGGAGGTCATGGCTGTTTGGCGTTTAATGGGGCGTTCAGGATATAGGCTCCAATATCGGCGCTATCATGGCCGCCACATCGGTATCTCCTGTAAAATCGGCTACCGTAAGCCATATGATAAGCAATATTATGAGCGCGATTGCGCCGATGGTTACCCATATGCTGGCGTTGCCCTTTTTACGTTGTACTTGGGTTGACATAGATTTGGATATTTAGGTGTTGTGTCGGAAAATAATTGAAACATAGGCCATGGCGAGTGGCGGCCTGCACCACTGGTATCACAGCCTGTATGTATACAACAATCCCCGCCGTTTGCAGGTTCAGCGGATAAAAAAGCCCGGACATGAAATTTTTTATCGTCCAAGTTGTCCGCAGTAACTGTATTTTGAAGTAAATTTGCACAATAAAAGAATAGGCGGAAAAGTAATTCCGCATGAACTGTCAAAAAAATATCACCATGGATCTTTTTGAATCACTGACTGCCAGGGCAAAGGAGCACCGCCAGCGCATAGTACTCCCCGAAGGTACAGAAGCAAGGACACTTACGGCAGCTGACCGTATTATAGCCGACGGCATTGCCGATATAATCCTTATTGGCGACCCCGCCGAAGTGCTCGGCATGGCGCGGGATCTGTCACTGCGCAACATTGGAAGGGCAACTATCGTAAATCCTGCCGACGAGGCTGTGATCGACCGTTACGCGCCGCTGTTTTTTGAGCTGCGCAAGAAAAAAGGAATAACTATGGAGGAAGCGCGCCTCACCACCGCCAATCCCCTTTACCTTGGCTGCCTGATGGTGAAGAACGGCGATGCTGACGGACAGGTTGCCGGGGCCGACAACACCACCGGCAATGTGTTGCGTGCCGCATTCCAGGTCATAAAGACCAAGCCGGGCATCGATGTGGTGTCAGGCGCATTCGTTATGCTGCTCCCAGAAGGAATGCCATTCGGGTCTAACGGAATACTCATTTTCGCTGACTGCGCGGTAGTGCCCGACCCATCGGCCAAGGAACTGGCCCAGATAGCTGTGTCGGCGGCGGAGACTGCCCGCGATATAGCACGCATCGAGCCGCGCGTGGCCATCCTCAGCTTCTCCACAAAGGGAAGCGCCACCCACGAACGGGTCGACAAGGTCATCGAGGCCACACGTATTGCAAGGGAGATGTCGCCGTCGCTGATCCTTGACGGCGAACTGCAGGCCGATGCCGCGCTCGTGCCGAGGGTGGCAAACACCAAAGCGCCGGCAAGCCCGCTGAGCGGACGCGCAAACGTCCTGGTGTTCCCGTCGCTCGAAGTCGGCAACATAGCCTATAAGCTGGTACAGCGTCTCGGCGGCGTACAGGCCGTAGGTCCGGTGCTCCAGGGGCTTGCTGCTCCGGTCAACGACCTGTCGCGAGGATGTTTCCCAGAAGACATCTACAAGACGATAATAATAACTGCCAATCAGGCTATCGGATTGAAGAACGAATAACAAAACCACAAAAAATATCCATATTATGAAGATACTTGTCCTCAACTGCGGAAGCTCATCCGTAAAATACAAGCTCATCGACACCGAAGGGGAGAAAGTGCTCGCCGAAGGCGGGGTGGAGAAAATAAAGCTTCACGACGGATTCCTCAAATACAAGCGTCCTGACGGCTCGAAAGCCATCATCGAATTGGGAAAAACTGACCATAAAGGCGCAATTGAGGCCATCCTGCGCGTACTTACAGACAAGACCGATGGTGTGATTGCATCATTCGATGAAATCGGGGCGGTAGGGCACAGGCTTGTACACGGCGGGGAGAAATTCTCCAGCAGCGTGCTTATCGATGACGCCGTAAAGGAAATGGTGCGCGAATGCTATCCGCTTGCACCCCTGCACAACCCCGCGAACATGACGGGTGTAGAGGCTATAACGGCTCTCATGCCGGACGTCCCACAGGTAGGCGTGTTTGACACCGCATTCCACCAGACAATGCCCGCAAAGTCCTACATGTACGCCCTGCCTTATAAATACTACCAGCAGGATGCAATACGCCGCTACGGATTCCACGGGACAAGCCACCGCTACGTATCGCAGCGCGTATGCGAATTCCTGGGCGTGGACATACATGGACAGAGGATAATCACATGCCATATCGGTAACGGTGGTTCGATAACCGCCATCGTTGATGGCAAGAGCGTTGACACTTCAATGGGGCTGACCCCTACAGAAGGTCTGATGATGGGTACGCGCGTCGGCGACATAGACCCGGGGGCGCTTACATACCTCATGACAAAGCACCACCTGTCTGTCGATGAACTCCAGGCGATAATCAACAAGGACAGCGGTGTGGCAGGTGTAAGCGGCATCTCATCCGACATGCGCGAGATAGAAGCAGCTGTAAAGGACGGTGACCCCCGTGCCACACTTGCTCTGGACATGTACGAGCAGCGCATCATCAAATACATCGGCGCATATGCGGCCGAGATGGGCGGCGTTGACATAATAGTTTTCACAGGCGGAGTAGGTGAGAACCAGACCGGCGTACGTGAAAATGTATGCAAGCCATTGGCGTTCATGGGTGTAGAGATTGATACGGCGCTTAACGCCACAGTACGCGGTACGGAGACGCTCATATCCACACCGTCATCACGCATAAAGGTGGCAGTGATACCAACCGATGAAGAGCTGCTCATCGCACGCGACACACGCGATATCGTATCGTCGCTAAAATGATGGCAAAGAAATATCCGGCATGATATTTCATGGCACATCGGCCGCCAGCAGAATATGAGGGGCCGGGGTGGAGATGTAGGTATTTTAAAAAAGGGGCTTATACAACACTCCGCGCCCCCCCGACACGCCGCCAGGGGGGTTTGCCGGGTGGGGGGT
>VSPW01000187.1 GCA_009775535.1 Muribaculaceae bacterium | reverse complement strand
ATATATAACATCAATAACACATAAATTCAAGCAATTATGGCTCATAAGGCATTACTTGTCATCCTGGACGGGTGGGGCATAGGCGACCACTCCAAAAGCGATGTAATCTACAACACCCCAACCCCTTATTGGGACGGGCTTCTTAAAAAATACCCTCATTCACAGCTTCAGGCTTCAGGTGAAAATGTAGGCCTTCCTGATGGGCAGATGGGAAATTCGGAAGTCGGCCACCTTAACATCGGGGCAGGACGTGTACTGTATCAGGATTTGGTGAAAATAAACAAGGCCATTAAGGATGGAAGCATTATGGCCAATCCTGAAATCAAAAATGCATTCGGTTATGCCAAAGAAAACGGCAAGGCTATACATTTCATGGGACTTACGTCAAATGGCGGCGTCCACTCATCTTTGGAACATCTGTTTGCTCTATGCGATATCGCAAAAGAATACGGACTTGAAAAAGTATTTATCCACTGTTTCATGGACGGCCGTGATACCGACCCTAGAAGCGGAAAAGGCTTTATCCAGCAGGTTACCGAGCATTGTTCAAAGTCTGTCGGCTCAATAGCTTCTATAGTAGGCAGATTCTATGCTATGGACCGTGATAAGCGTTGGGAGCGTGTAAAAGTAGCTTATGATCTTCTTGTAAAGGGTGAAGGGAAGCAGGAATCAGACATGGTTGCCGCCATGCAGAAATCCTATGATGAAGGCATCACAGACGAATTTGTAAAGCCGATAAACAATGCAAATGTCGATGGCACAATCAAGCCTGGTGATGCTGTCATATTCTTTAATTACCGTAATGACCGCGCAAAGGAAATCACAACAGTACTCACGCAACATGACATGCCTGAAGAGGGTATGAGCACAATACCTGGCCTGCAGTATTACTGCATGACCCCATATGATTCCTCATTTAAGGGTGTACATATCCTATTTGACAAAGAAAATGTAAATAATACATTAGGCGAATATCTCTCTAGCATAAACAAGAAACAGCTTCACATAGCTGAGACAGAAAAATATGCCCATGTAACATTCTTTTTCAATGGTGGACGCGAAGCCCCATTTGATGGCGAAGACCGCATTTTAGTTCCATCCCCAAAAGTTGCAACATATGACCTCAAGCCTGAAATGAGCGCATATGAGGTAAAAGACAAACTTGTAAACGCAATAAAAGAAGATAAATACGATTTTATCGTAGTAAACTTCGCAAACGGGGATATGGTAGGGCATACAGGCATATATCCTGCCATCGAGAAGGCCGTTAAAACTATTGACGAATGTGTCCATGACGTCATTGAGGCTGCAAAAGCCACCGGATACGAAGCAATAATAATTGCAGACCATGGTAATGCGGATAACGCGCTCAATCCTGATGGGACACCAAACACAGCCCATTCACTCAATCCAGTCCCATGTGTATATGTGACAGACAATGACACCGCAAAAATTGGGAATGGCATATTGGCTGATGTTGCCCCTACAATACTCCATATAATGGGCATATCACAACCAAAAGAAATGTCTGGCCATAATCTTATTGAAGGCTAACCACGTTTCCACCAATATTTCAACAGGCACATCCCAATAAAGCCGGAATGTGCCTGTTGTCATATTTTATCTAAACTCTGTTAAGACATTTGTCTATATAATATCCTTGTACTACCTTTGTTGATTAATGACCCCATATATCCATATTATGCGAATTATCCCTCAAATAGTGGCATTGGCGTCGATACCGATGGCTATGCACTCTTGTTCAACTGTTAACAACAATAAATTGGAATATCCTGAAGCTCCAAGCGACAATACTGTAGACATATACTTCGGAATGGAAGCGAAAGATACATTCCGCCCGTTAGAAAACGACACGGCTGCAAATACCCTGGCTTGGGTTGAAGCTGAAAATGCAGTGACCCAAGCCTATCTTTCAAATATCCCATACCGGGAAAAATTACGTCAACGCTTGACAGCGCTCAATGACTATAAAAAAATTGGGATGCCATGGAAATGGAACGACGGTAAATATTATTTCTATGAGAATGATGGCCTTAAAAATCAGTCTGTCCTGTACCGTGTAGACAAGTTGGGCGATACACCGGAAATATTCCTGGATCCCAATAGCCTTTCTGAAGACGGGACAGTGGCATTGACTGGGGTGTCTCAATCTCCAGATGGCAAATATACTGCATACAAGGTGTCACGCAGCGGGTCTGACTGGACAGAAATATATGTTATGGACACCAAGTCAAAGAAACTTTTGCCTGACCATATAGAATGGGCTAAATTCACAGGTGTCGCATGGCATAAAGACGGTTTTTATTATAGCGCATACCCACGCCCAAAAGCAGGTAAAGAATACTCAAATGCAAACGAATACCACTCAGTATATTACCATAAGTTAGGCTGTTCCCAATCTGATGATGTAATCGCATATGAGGACAAGGAAAACCCGTTGTATTTCCACTCTGTATATGTTCCGGAAGGACAGCCCTATATTTTTATAATCGGAGGTGGACAAGGTATCGGCGAATCTATCAAATTCAAGAGACTTGATGCCCCCAACACCGAATGGACTGTCATAGAACCTAGCCAGGACATACCTATGAGCATTATTAATGTCATTGACGGCAATGCATATCTGTACACCTCGCTTGACGCTCCCAGATACCGCATAGTGAGTGTTCCTCTGTCATCGCCTTCAAGGGAAAATTGGAAAGAAATTGTAGCAGAAGATCCCGAATGTGTTCTGATAGATGCCCAATTCTCTGGTAAAGACAAGCTGCTGCTTACATATGACCAGGCCGGCACAAACCACCTGTTCATACACTCCCGCGACGGTAAACGGATCAAAGAGATTGAAATGCCATCAATAGGCTCTATCGGGTTATCTGCCTCAAACAAATATCCAGAAGCATTCTATTCATTTACATCGTTTAATTACCCCGCAACCATATATAGTTTGGACACATCCACAGGAGACAGTGAATTGTATAAATCCACAATCCTGGAAGGTTTTAATCCCGACGACTATGTAGTAGAGCAAGTTTTCTATCCTTCTTCCGACGGTACTTCAATTCCTATGTATCTCACTTACAAAAAAGGGCTTGAGCGTAATGGAGGGAATCCTGTATATCTATATGGTTATGGCGGATTCAACGTTACTTTGAATCCAGGATTTTCTGCCAATAGGCTATTGTGGCTGGAAAATGGAGGCATATATGCACAAGCCGGCTTACGGGGTGGGGCAGAATATGGCGATGAATGGCATGAGGCTGGCACAAAGATGAAGAAGCTTAATGTATTCAACGACTTCATTTCCGCGGCAGAATATCTGGTAAAAGAAAACTGGACCAATCCCGAGTTACTGACTATTGAAGGCGGTAGCAATGGCGGATTGCTGGTAGGGGCTACTGTAAATATGCGTCCAGACTTATTCAAAGTCGCAATACCGCGTGTAGGCGTTATGGATATGATGAGATACCACCTTTTCACAATAGGATGGAATTGGGCCAGCGATTATGGTACTAGTGCTGACTCAAAAGAAATGGCAAAATATCTTTTGGACTATTCACCTATACATAATATAAAAAACGATGGGTCTTGTTTTGGGGGTGTGTTGGTGTGGTGTGGTGTTGTTGTCGGGGGGG
>VSPW01000186.1 GCA_009775535.1 Muribaculaceae bacterium | reverse complement strand
GTAATAATGGTAACAGATACTATATCTGCAAATTTATGTAATTTTTCAAGAATCATCAACAATTTCTTACTAACTTTACAAAAACATTCCTATCAATAATCCACAAAATATACCGGGACTTGCGCAAACGCCAGGCATCATCCCGGAGACTATCATATGGACGAAAAAAAATTATTCCTCCTTGACGCATACGCGTTAATATACAGAGCTTATTATGCACTTATACGCGCACCCCGTGTCACCTCTTCCGGATTCAATACTTCCGCCATTTTTGGGTTCTGCAACACATTGGATGAGATATTGCGTAAGGAAAACCCATCGCACATAGCCGTATGTTTCGACCCTCCACACGGCCGCACTTTCCGGCATGAAATGTACCCACAGTACAAGGCCCAACGTGACGCACAGCCCGAAGACATCACAAAGTCCATCCCATATATAAAGTCCATACTTGAGGCCTATTGTATACCCATACTGGAAATGGAGCGCTATGAGGCCGATGATATAATCGGGACATTATCGCGCAAGGCCGAAGCCGAAGGATACACCACATATATGATGACCCCCGACAAGGACTACGGACAACTTGTCACTGAAAAGACATTCATGTACCGCCCGTCATTACGCGGGCAAGGATTTGAGATACGCGGACCAAAAGAGATATGCGAAAGATATGGCATCACCTACCCTACACAAGTAATCGACCTATTAGCCCTTGAAGGTGATGCCTCTGACAATATCCCGGGATGCCCCGGCGTTGGGGAGAAAACCGCGTCTAAGCTCATACGCGAATGGGGCTCTGTAGAAAACCTACTTTCTAATATCGGCTCGTTAAAGGGTGCTCTCCAAAAAAAAATATCGGAAAACACGGAGCAGATACGCTTCTCCAAGCAGCTCGTCACAATAGAGACAAACGTCCCAATTGAAATTTCCGTAGAATCCCTGGTACGTTGCAGCCCAGATATCCCACGCCTGATTGAAATATATCAGGAACTGGAATTCCGTACTTTTATAAGCCGACTTAACAACATAGATGGCAACAACGCTACGGCTACAGCCGAAAAAGCCACAAACGCCCCATCGATGCCTTCCCTTTTCGACGCCTTCGATACAGAGGTGTCAGTTGATGCTGCTCCTGGATTTATGGCTACCTTAAAGACAACAACCGCAGAGACCCATGAAGATGTGGCCAAAGTTGTATCCAATGCAAAGAAAATGCCGGTCGTAGGCATTTCGATATGGGATTCAGGACAGGATGCCATGACCTCTACATTACGGGCAATAGCAATCACCATAGGCGAATCAGAAGTGGCATTCATTCCAATATCCGCCGACCGGGAAAAGGCGTCAGAGACATTTGAGGCACTTTTGCCGCTACTAAAAGGCAAATCAGTCATTGTAGGGTCTGATATAAAACGTATGATGGTGATACTCGCCAGGCATTCGGTAGAATTTTCCGCACCTTATTTCGACACATCGCTGGCACACTACCTCCTGCAGCCTGAAATGCGCAATGACATTGAATCCTCAGCCAGGACATACCTCAACCATGCAATGACCGATTCGGATACAGAAACCCGTATTCGGATGAAGCCATCTGCATGGACTGTGGAAGAAGCATTGCCCCGGACAGCAGAGACGGCACAGGTTGCACTGCAATTGTATCCAGTACTGAAAGACCTTGTGGAGAAACAGGGACAGACACACCTGTTGTATGACATAGAGCTGCCTTTCACTGAAGTCCTAGCGTCCATGGAACTCGAAGGCGTGCGCATTGACACACGTGTGCTTGACGAAATGTCGCATACGCTTACATCACGGCTGCACAGACTTGAACAGCAAGCCTACGACCTGGCCGGAACGACATTCAATATCGGATCTCCATCACAGGTCGGAGATGTATTGTTCAACCGCCTGAAAATTGACCCGAAAGCAAAAAAGACAAAAACAGGGGCATATGCCACAACGGAAGAGATTCTGGAAAAATACCGCTCTTCACATCCATTAGTTGACCTAATCCTTGAAATACGCGGCGTAAGGAAGCTACTGACCACATATGTGAATGCATTGCCAACCCTCATAAACCCTTCCACCGGAAAAATCCATACAACATTCAACCAGACCGCCACTGCCACAGGCCGTATATCATCGACAAACCCAAACCTGCAAAATATACCGATACGCACCGATGAAGGCCGTGAGATACGGCGCGCATTCATAGCCGATCCCGGGCAGGTATTGCTATCGGCTGACTATTCACAGATTGAACTGCGCCTTATAGCGGATCTGAGCGGGGACATAAACATGGTGGAGGCGTTCCTGTCAGGAGAGGACATCCACCGTGCAACAGCCGCCAAGATATACCATATCCCCCTGCAGGATGTGACCGATGACCAACGGCGTCATGCCAAGACCGCCAATTTCGGCATAATATACGGCATCTCGGCCTTTGGGCTTGCAAGCCGCCTGGCAATACCCCGAGCAGAAGCCAAAGCTCTGATTGACGGATATATGGAAGCATATCCCGGCGTCAAGGAATATATGGACAAGTCGATAGAACGCGCCCGCAATGACGGTTTTGTTACCACCGTAGAAGGCAGGAAAAGATATTTGCCTGACATACATTCACGCAATGCTGTTGTACGCGGATATGCAGAACGCAATGCCATAAATGCACCGTTGCAAGGCTCTGCCGCCGATATCATAAAGATAGCAATGATAGCCATATACAAATCCCTCAAGGAAAAAGGGCTGAAATCCCGCATGCTCCTCCAGGTGCACGATGAACTTGTATTCAACGTGTACCCCGACGAATTGCCGGCATTACAGCATATAGTCGCCACAGAGATGCCACGTGCCTATAAAGGTAGAGTCCCGCTGACTGTCTCCGCCGGAATAGCCGACAATTGGCTGGAAGCCCATTAGCCATAGGCAGGCTTACACCATACGCACATTTACAATCAACAGATATCACTATAATGAGAATCAGCCATCTTATACCCGTTTTTATCATTATTGCCTCGCTTTTCGCTTGCACAAATGTCATGGAAAAGCCTGTGGCGACATTCAATGTAGCGACATACAACATACGCCAACTCAATGAAAGCGACTCACTGGCCGGCAACGGCTGGACAGTAAGATATCCCGTAATAGCCCGTCTGGTAAGATTCCACGGGTTCGACATATTCGGCACACAGGAGGGGTTCAAGCGACAACTGGAAGAGCTTAAGGACTCACTGCCTGGATATGACTATATAGGATGCGGACGTGAGGACGGGAAGGACTCCGGCGAACATTCAGCAATATTCTACCGTACGGACTTGTTTGAGGTGATCGACAACGGTGATTTCTGGCTTTCAGAAACCCCTGACACCCCTAGCATAGGATGGGACGCCGTACTTCCTCGCATCTGCTCATGGGGGCACTTCAGGCACAAAGATTCCGGACGTGAGTTCTTGTTCTTCAACCTGCACATGGACCATATCGGCAAACAGGCCAGGATAGAAAGTGCCTTGCTGGTACAGGAAAAAATGAAAGAATTCGGAGAGGACCTCCCGACATTCCTTACCGGAGACTTCAACGTAGACCAGACCCACCAGTCGGATTCAGCCCTCACATCAACCGGACGCCTGGCCGATTCATATGAGAAATGCGGACTTCGTTATGCACCAAACGGCAC
>VSPW01000185.1 GCA_009775535.1 Muribaculaceae bacterium | reverse complement strand
ACATGGATATGAGGCTGATTTCAATAAAATGGAGTACTCTATCAACAAAGGATTATGTGGAACAAGTAGCGGTGGAAAAGAAACTTTGAATTCAGATACAACACTACCTGAAAGCGCATATCCAAGCCAGATTTCAGCATCAGGAGAAGAAGAAATCTCTATTACATTTGAAAAAGGTGAAATTTCAGCTATAAACGGCACAAAATTTGACAATAAAATAGATGCCATCCGCGAAATCGAAAGGATTGCATGCAAGTATGGTATCGGTAGGGATATGCATATCGGAGACACAATTATAGGAATAAAAGGCCGCGTAGGTTTTGAAGCAGCAGCACCTATACTGATAATCTCTGCGCATAAAATGCTCGAAAAGCACACCCTCTCTAAATGGCAACTATACTGGAAAGACCAGATTGGCACTTGGTATGGTATGTTCCTGCATGAATCCCAGTATCTTGATCCAGTAATGCGTGATATGGAGAAATTCCTGGAAAGTTCACAAGAAAATGTATGTGGGACAGTATCTATTATCTTACGCCCCCATTCTTATACACTCGTAGGAGTAGACTCTCCGTATGACTTGATGAAAACAGACTTTGGTGAATACGGAGAAGTCAACAAAGCATGGACCGCCGATGATGTAAAGGGATTTACAAAAATATTCGGCAACCAGATGAAAATATATCACAACATACAAATACGTAATAATAAATAATGAGAATCGGAATTATCGGAGGTGCCGGATATACCGCTGGTGAACTTATCCGTATACTTCTTAATCACCCATATGCCGAAATTGTATTCATACATTCAACAAGCAATGCAGGCAACCTCATCAGCGATGTGCATTCTGGATTATTAGGAGAAACCGACTTGCGGTTCTCTGACAGATACGCACTTGATGCTATAGACGTTATATTCATGTGTTCCGGACATGGGCATAGCCACCAATACTGGATTGATAATCCAAGGCCGGATTCATTGAAAATCATTGATCTAGCCCAGGATTTCCGGGATGAATCTGATGGATATGTATATGGATTACCCGAACAAAATTTCAATCGCATTAGCAATGCATCCCGCATTGCCAATCCTGGCTGCTTTGCTACAGCAATACAGTTGGCGTTACTTCCTTTGGCCTTTACAGGAAACCTTACAGATGAAATACATATTACAGGTATAACCGGATCCACAGGTGCAGGAGTAAAACCATCTCCAACAACACATTTCTGCTGGCGTTCTGATAATATTTCTATATACAAGGCATTTAAGCACCAACATCTTACAGAAATAAACCATACACTGCAATCCATCCAGCCAAGCTTTACAGGTAAAATAAATTTCATACCTGTCCGCGGCGATTTTGCCCGTGGTATATTTGTTATGGCATATCTTAATTCCTCATTAACAATAGATGAAGCCAACAAAATATATAATGATTATTATACAAACGCACCATTTACATTTGTATCAGAACGTAACATCGATTTGAAGCAAGTGATAAACACAAACAATGCGTTGGTTCATCTGGAAAAGCATGATGACAAATTATTAATAACTGCAGCAATAGACAATCTTTTGAAAGGAGCATCAGGACAAGCCGTACAAAACATGAATATAATGTTCGGACTAGACCAATGTACCGGATTAAGACTTAAAGCTTCTGCTTTTTAATACACATTTAAACATGAATTTATTCGACGTATATTCATTATATGATATTGAACCGAAAAGCGGAAATGGATGCTATGTCTATGACGCAGAAGGTAATGAATATCTTGATTTATATGGAGGCCATGCTGTAATTTCTATAGGCCATTCACATCCTACCTATATCAAGGCAATATCAGAGCAGGTGTCAAAATTGGGGTTCTACTCCAATTCTGTACAAAATTACATGCAATCTCAGCTTGCCGAACGTTTAGGGAATCTAAGCAGGTACAATGACTATAGCCTGTTCCTTTGCAATTCCGGTGCTGAAGCTAATGAAAATGCATTTAAACTGGCGTCATTCCACACAGGCCGTAAGAAAGTACTTGCATTCAACAACTCATTCCATGGCAGGACATCTGGAGCTGTCGCCGCTACTGACAATCCCAAAATTGTATCTCCATTTAACCAAACACCAAATGTCGAGTTTGTCCCTCTCAACGACATTAATGCCGTTGAAGAAAAACTATCGGAAGGCGACTTCTGTGCAGTTATAATTGAAGGCATCCAAGGAGTTGCAGGGATACGCATGGTTGACGATGACTTTCTGGTAAAATTACATAAGGCCACAAAAAGCCATGGTGCAATATTGATTTTAGATGAAATCCAATCCGGATATGGGCGGACTGGTAAATTCTTTGCACACCAATATTCAGGCATCCGCCCTGACCTGATAACATGCGCCAAAGGTATTGCCAATGGATTCCCGATGGGCGCTGTCCTTATTTCAAAGGATTTCAAACCGGTAAAAGGTATGTTAGGAACAACTTTTGGCGGCAGCCACCTGGCCTGTGCAGCCGCCATAGCCGTACTTGATGTCATGGAACGGGAAAACCTCATTTCTAATGCAAAAAACATAGGCGAATACATGATATCCAAGCTATCTGAAATAGAAGGTCCACTAGAAATAAGGGGACGCGGTTTAATGATTGGAATTGAAATCAAAGGTTCTGCGCCACAACTGCGTAAGAAATTACTGTATGGACATAGGATATTTACAGGTGGGGCAGGAGAGCATACTGTGCGCCTACTACCAGCACTTACCATTACTAAAACAGAAGCCGACATATTTTTATCTGAGTTTTCAAAAGCCATAAATTCATAGATTCATGAGACAATTCACATCAGTCAAAGATATAGCTAATGTACAGGATGCTGTCAAAGAAGCTCTTGATATAAAGAAGAATCCTTTCGCATACAAGCATCTGGGTGAAAACCGGACATTATTAATGATTTTTTTCAATTCTAGTTTGCGCACAAGGCTAAGTACACAAAAGGCAGCATTGAATCTAGGAATGAACGTAATCGTTCTTGATGTCAATCAAGGGGCGTGGAAACTTGAGACAGAACATGGTGTAGTCATGGATGGAGATAAAGCTGAACATTTATTGGAAGCAATACCCGTAATGGCTAGTTATTGCGATATAATCGGCGTGCGCTCATTTGCCGGATTAAAAGATAAGCATGATGACTATGAAGAAATGGTACTGTCTCAATTTATAAAATATTCAGGACGTCCCGTATTCAGCATGGAAGCGGCGACACGTCATCCATTACAAAGTTTTGCTGATGTCATTACAATAGAAGAATACAAGACCTGTCAGAGGCCTAAAATTGTGCTGACATGGGCACCACATCCCAAAGCACTACCGCAAGCTGTCCCTAAATCATTTGCAGCGCGGATAAATGCTACCGATTATGAACTCGTAATTACCCATCCCCATGGTTATGAACTAGATCCTCAATTTGTTGGAAATGCCAAAATTGAATATGATCAAAAAAAGGCTTTTGAGGGCGCAAATTTCATTTACGCGAAAAACTGGTCTGCTTATACTGATCCAAATTACGGAAAAATACTGACTACAGACCGTAATTGGACTGTCGATTCTGAAAAAATGGCCATAACAGATAATGCATTTTTTATGCATTGCCTTCCTGTCAGACGCAATATGATTGTCTCTGATGCCGTAATTGAA
>VSPW01000184.1 GCA_009775535.1 Muribaculaceae bacterium | reverse complement strand
AACACACGGAGATGCATTTTTTTGCCGGATTGCTGCTTTCGGCGTGTTTTTTACGGGCAGTATTTTTTGCGGATTGGGTTTATCCGGGATATTTTTGTAATTTTGCAGTTGAATCTACAAACAGTAACAATAATGGAAATCGAAGGAAAAATCATAGTGGCCCTTCCGGAAATAACGGGTGTGGCAAAGGCGACAGGTAATCCCTGGAAAAAGCGTGAATATGTGCTTGAGACGCAAGAGACGTATCCCAAGAAGGTGCATTTCGACTTTTTTGGCGAACGTGCGGACCAGTACCCGCTGGCGGTCGGCGATGTAGTGCGCCTGAGCTTTGACATTGAGAGCCGTGAGTATATGGGCCGCTGGTATACCAGTGTCCGCGGATGGAAGGCGGAGAAGGTAACTCCAGGCGGTGTTGCCGATGCTCCAGTGCAGCCTTTCGCTGCCGGCGCGGCAGTGCCTCCCCCTCCAGCTGTCGCTCCAGCCGACGCTTCGGACGACCTGCCATTCTGACATAGTGGATGGCCAATGATGGCCATCGGTAAAAGTATACTCTATATCGGGTTCGGCCTGCCTACGGTTGGCTTGGCCCGATTGAGTGTATATATAGGTGCTGCAAACGGGAGGATTGTAGATTGTTTAATATCGGGGTAATAAGAAAATTAAAAAATTATGGCGGAAACATCAAGCAGTGCCCAGACATCGCCTACGGTGTTGGGGACAAGTCCGATAGGACGACTGTTGTGGCAGTATTCAGGGCCGGCGATCATTGCGGCTGTGGCCACATCGCTGTATAATATAATTGACAGTATATTCATAGGCCGCGGTGTAGGGGCGATGGCGATAGCCGGCCTTGCCATCGCGTTCCCGCTGATGAACCTGCTGGTGGGTTTCTGTACGCTGGTGGCTGTAGGCGGCGCTGCGATAAGTTCGATATTCCTCGGACAGAAGGATGTTGGGCGAGCTACGGATGTGGTGAACAATGTGATGACAATGTGCCTGATACACGCCGTGGTGTTCGGCGGGCTTACACTTATATTCCTTGACCCGATACTGTATATGTTCGGGGCTACGGAAGAGACTGTAGGCTATGCCCGCGACTTTATGCGTGTGATACTTTATGCGACGCCTATAACCTATGTGTTTATCGGGCTTAATAACCTGATGCGTGCCACGGGATATCCTAAGCGTGCGATGGTTTCGGCGTTGCTGTCGGTCGCCGTGAATGTGGTGCTGGCGCCTATTTTTATTTTTGTGTTTGACTGGGGCATTGCCGGCGCTGCCTGGGCTACGTTCTGCGGCCAGGTGGTGGCTTTTGTGTGGGTGCTCCACCATTTTATGTCGAAGAAGAGTTTCGTGCATTTCGATCTCAGGCGGAAGTGGTTTGCCCCAGGCATAATAAAGCGTATATATGCCATAGGGCTATCGCCGTTCCTTATGAACCTGTGTGCGTGTGTGGTGGTGATGTTCCTGAACAAGGCGTTGCTGTCGTGCGATGATGTGGATGGCAACCTTGCCGTCGGCGCGTACGGGATATTGAACCGCACGACGATGTTTTTTGTAATGATCGTGTTTGGTGTGACGCAGGGCATGCAGCCTATATTGGGCTACAATATGGGCGCCGGTCAATGGGACCGTGTGAAGCGTACGCTGAAGATGGGTGTATGGATAGGCGTAGCCATCACTTCGATAGGGTGGGTGATAACGGAGGTGTTCCCGGACCTGGTGACGTCGATGTTCACCACCGATGAGAAGCTTATGGAGATAGCGCGTACGGGCTCGCGCCTGTATTTTATGGTGTATCCTGTGGTGGGCGCGCAGATTGTGATACAGAATTATTTCCAGTCGATAGGCAAGCCTGTGATGTCGATATTCCTGTCGCTGACGCGCCAGCTGCTGTTCCTGTTGCCTTTCCTGTGGGTGCTGCCGCGGCTTTTGGGCGTTGACGGTGTCTGGCTTAGCATGTCGGGGTCGGATATGCTGGCATTCATTACTGCGTGTGTGACAATATGGGTCTCGGAACGCCGCGGGGACAGGAGGTATGCAATCAAGGCTAATGAAGAAAAATTTGAAGACAAATGATTGAAACGATAAACATGCGCCTCCGTCCGGAGGCCGCCTATAACGGCATGCGGCTAATGGCTGAGGTGTCGACTGTGCTTGGCATTGATGTCAACCGTATCAAGGATGTGGTGGTGACCCGCCGCAGCATTGATGCGCGTCAGCGGAATGTGATGGTCAACCTTGCCCTGAAGGTGGTTGTGGACCAGGAGGATGAGCCTATAAGGCTGTCGGAGAAGATTGTTTTCCCGTATGTGGGCGACAGGCCGCAGGTGATAGTTGTAGGTGCCGGTCCGGCAGGGCTTTTTGCGGCGATGCGGCTGATAACTCTAGGGTTAAGGCCTGTGGTGCTGGAGCGGGGCAAGGATGTGGATGCGCGCCGTAAGGATATGGCGATGATTGCCCGTGAAGGGGTGGTCGACCCTGATTCAAACTATTGTTTCGGGGAGGGCGGCGCTGGTGCTTACAGTGACGGCAAGCTATATACACGCAGCAAGAAGCGCGGGCCTGTGGACCGGATATTGTCGCTTTTCCATCAGCATGGCGCACCTGATGATGTGATGGTGGACGCCCATCCGCATATCGGGACTGACCGCCTTCCGGATGTGATCAAGGCCATGCGCCAAACGATACTTGATGCGGGCGGTGAGGTGCATTTTTCCGCGCGTGTGACAGACTTGATTATTGATGCCGGAGGGCAGAGGGCCGAGGGTGTGGTGACGGACGGCGGACGTGAGTACCGCGGTCCGGTGATACTTGCTACGGGCCATTCGGCGCGTGATGTATACCATATGCTTTTGTCCAAGGGGATATGCATGGAGGCCAAGGGTATTGCTGTGGGTGTCAGGCTGGAGCATCCGCAGGAGCTTATAGACAGGATACAGTACCACAGTCCAGCCGGGAGGGGGAAATACCTTCCTGCGGCTGAGTATTCGATGCTGACCAGGGTGGACGGGCGTGCTGTGTATTCGTTCTGTATGTGTCCCGGAGGGTTTATCATTCCGGCTGCGAGTGCGCCGGGACAGCTGGTGGTGAACGGCATGTCGCCTTCAAACCGCGGGACGAAGTGGGCCAATTCGGGGATGGTGGTAGAGATATTGCCTGAGGATGTGACAGGCCTTGATGGTTATGGCTGCCTTAAGATGATGAAGTTCCAGGAGTCGATAGAGCAGCGCTTTTTTGAGGATGCCGGCGGCACGCAGAGTGCCCCTGCACAGAGGATGCATGATTTTGTGAACGGGCGCGGCTCGTCATCGCTGCCTGCGACATCGTATGCCCCGGGTATACATGCCGCACGTATCGACAAGTTGCTGCCTGAGGGTGTGGCCCGCCGCCTGCAGGAGGGATTCAGGGAGTTCGGGCGTAAGTCGCGCGGCTTCCTGACGAATGATGCTGTGCTGATAGGCGATGAGACCCGTACGTCGTCGCCTGTGCGTGTACCGCGTGATGCGGAGTCGCTGCAACATGTCGGGATGGCGGGCCTGTTCCCTTGCGGAGAGGGCGCGGGCTATGCTGGCGGAATAGTGTCGGCGGCCGTGGACGGCGAACGTTGTGCCGAGGCTGCCGCGCGGTATCTTGAAGGGATGGCGGGTAAGTGGTAGCTCCCTCCTCCATGTGACGCATAATGGCATAACCGATATCCATCATGCCATTA
>VSPW01000183.1 GCA_009775535.1 Muribaculaceae bacterium | reverse complement strand
TATCATCTGTTGCGTCAAGTTGTTTTATTATTTGTTCTTAGCGTATGCATAGTATACGTTTGAGCATTTCTTTCACCTGTTCTTTTGATGCAGCCCCGTTGCCTGTGATCGCCATTTTTATTTTACGTGGTTCGTATTCGGTTATTGGGACTTCCCTTGCCAGGGCTGCTGCAATGGCTACGCCCTGGGCGCGTCCAAGTTTCAGCATCGATTGTACGTTCTTGCCGAAAAACGGGGCTTCAATTGCCATTTCATCGGGGAGGTATTGTTCGACAAGAGCCAATACACGTTCATATATGCGTCCAAGGCGCATATAGTGGCTTTCAAATCGGCTTAGCTGTATGACACCCATTGCAATCATCGAAGGTTTCTTATGCAGGACACCGATTATCCCATATCCCATTACGTTGGTGCCAGGGTCAATGCCGATTATTATACGGTCCCATTGTTTAAGTCCTTTTTCGGCCACTATAGTATCTCCATATATGTCGTGAAAAACAGTACGCGCTGTCCCCACCGTGATTTTATCTCGTTGCGGAGAGCGGTGGCGTCAACGTCATGCCATCTTGTGGCGTCATTAAGGTTTTCGCACCTCATCTGTAGGGCGTAGCTTGTTGCGTCCGGGTCTACATTGGTGAGCACGCGTGTAAGCAGCGGCATGGTGAACAATCCTGTGGATTGTGCAGCAGGCATATATACGTCACGTAGCCATTCCGCTACTTCTGTGGAGTGGGTATTGTGTGATATGAAGGTGGTGTTCAACAGTATCATATAGCCAATATTTCCTATTTAAAAGTTTTTTCGATTTGCCTACGCTTTAGGAATCTTGGGATGAAGCGTAAATGACGTTTTATTGTAGGCCATTTACCATAGTAGCGGCACATTATAAAGAATCGTTCCTTAAGGGATGAGTACCTGTTTGAAGTCGTCATGCCTTCACTCAGGTAGTCGGTCAGTGTTCCGTCTATATATATGTTGTAATGGGAATGCTGAAGGCATTGTATGCACCAGTCATAGTCTGCAGAGTATCTGTATCTGCAATTGAATTGCGGAGTTATGCGCCGTAATGCGACAAATGACTGGTGGCATACCACCATGCCTTCGGCAAAACTCTGTAAAGTGAGTTTTTCGGGTGCTAGAAGATGTCTGTCGGCTAGGCGTTTCCCGGTTATGTCTACAATGTCTGTCTGGCCGTATACAATGCCAGGATAATTATTATCCATTATTGTGTCAGCTATCTTCTGAAGTGTGTCGTCTGTGTGGAAACGGTCTCCTGCATTAAGGAATATAACGTAGTCGCCCTGGGCTTCGGCAAGTGCCATGTTCATGGCATCATATAATCCATGGTCGGGCCTGGATATGATCCGGGTCTCCTGTATTCCGCATTTACGGGCAATGTCATAAGTGCCGTCAGTTGAAGCCCCATCTTGTATTATATGTTCAAAAAGCCGGCATGTCTGTCGGCGTATGCTTTCAAGTGTGGATGGTAGCGTCGATGCTGCATTATACGTTACAGTAATTATTGTAAATAGGGGTGTCATGTCATGGGCGTATCAAATTAACATCTGCAAAGTTACTAAAATTTGTCAAAACAAAAACATGATTAGCCATGGTTGAGAGATGGTTTGGACGGAGAGGGGTAGTATGCGTGTTTTGGCTATATATGTTTGTAGTGAGAATGTAATATGTTATGTATGGTCTTGGGTTCAATATGACATATTGTTACATCTCAGTTAAATAATTAGCCAAAACCGATTATTGGAAGTACCTTTGTGATAAAATATGTATATAATTATGCGATTATTGCGAAATTTTGCTATATTATTGATGCTGATTCCTGGATATGTTGCATTTGCATCATCACAGGAATATGTGCCGGATTTTAAAGGAATATTTTCCCGGCTTACCGCCAACAGGAATGTGTATAATGCGTACAATGACAGCATCCGTATGCCTATGTGGCATACGGAGTGGGTAGATTTGTTTAGCCGGCGGTCTGAAGTCATAGGGGCAATGTATGAAGAAAACGGACGTCTTTTGAATAGCGTGTATTCATATTTTGAGCGGGATCAAGTTCCTGACAGTGCATACGATAAGCTTTATGATGCCCTTGCAGGAGATCCAAACAAGAAATTTGGTGATCCGTTCATATTTGAACAGATGTGTGACATATTGATTCCGCATTATGAACGTACCGAACCAATGGATTCTGTGAGGTTGTCATTCCTATATTATTTTGATGGCAGAGCCCAATATGAGATTTCTATATTGGGAGATATGGAGGCAAGAAAACGCTCTTTTGCAAGCCATTCCAGGGCCGTGGAGCTTGGACGCAAGCTATCATCACATTATCAATATCCTCGCCTGATATCTCTTATGTCTTTGCTTACTACCAATTGGATTCGTGATGGGTATATGTCTGTAGATGACGGGCTTGAAGTGCGCCGTGAGCTGCAGAAATGCATTTCGGATGAAGAGATATTGATGTCCATCCCTGTTGCGCACTTGGATGTTGCCAGAGAGAAGGTTGATAGTTACGGGTATAACCTTATCCGTAACGGGTATCTTTTTGATAATTCATTGATGGAAAAGCAGTTTGCAGACAGCCTTATTGATAATATGATTGACAGGTATATGGCTGCCGGATCTCTTGGTGTCAAGGATTTCTGTGTCTATCAACTGGTGTTGGTGAACCGTGGGCAACAGAATATGGAAAGCGCCTTGAACCGGAGTCTTGACTATTACAAGAAACATAGTGTGATTCCAGACCGTATCAATGTAGCTCAATTGGCAAAGATGTATTCTCCGTTGTTGGATTTGATATATTTTAATGACCTGAGCAATATCCCTATTGATGAAAAGAGGAGGAATGTGGAATTTTTCTGTGATCAGATTGTGGCTCTTTTTGCCGCTAGGCAAGACTGGCAGCTGGATAATCTGTATATAGGGGTATTGATGAAGCTTATAAAGTATGATAGGCTTCTTCGGTACATGACTTCGGAAGAAAAGTTGAGGTTTCTTGATGAAATGATGGTGTGTACACATGTCGCTACATATGCGCATTCATCACATGTGGCGGCATTGGCGGAGGTTATGATGGACGGTATAGTGAAATACCGTCCTGAGCTTTTACCCAAAAGGCTGGATATTAAGAATTGGCGTGGATTTATCCGTAAGGCAGCCATGTATCATGATCTAGGCAAGAACGGGATCATATCGGTTGTTGCAAATGCATACCGCCCTCTTACGGACCATGAACAGATGATAATCAAGACGCATCCGGTACGTGGCCTGGAATTCCTTGCATTGGATTCCACGCTTGCTGTGTTTAGGGATATTACTCTGGGACACCACAGGACGTATGATGGAAAGAGCGGTTATCCCAGAAATTTTGACAATACAGCGTCACCAGTTAAAGTGCTGATAGATCTCATAACAATATGTGACTGCCTGGAGGCTGCCACTGATCCACTTGGCCGTAATTATGCCCATAAAAAGGATTTTGACACTCTCATCGGTGAGTTTGCCGCGGCTAAAGGTGTAGGTTATAATCCAGATCTTGTCGATATGATAATTGGAAACAAGGACATATATGAAAGGATGAAGTATATAGTCAACGTTGGATGGCAGGATACATATTATGATATTTATTGAAGATTCCAAATCGAAGTGCAAAACTTTGAGATGGGCATTAGTCATTCTCCTCTCTCCTTCTGGCGAGGGGATGC
>VSPW01000182.1 GCA_009775535.1 Muribaculaceae bacterium | reverse complement strand
CCTCCCACAGAGCCCAGAAAACATTACCGGCCTCGGTTACCGTAGCCTGTATGTTTATAGTATTATTGCGGTTCATAGCCCTATCGTACACCATCGAATAGCTCATCTGCGGGATGAACTGGCTCTTGAAACTCTGCGCGATAGCCGGATTGGCATCCATTATGGAGTCAAAGGCATGGGTGGTATGCATCAGGTTGGTATACGTCAGCTTGAACACGGTAAGGTTGTTCGCTATATACCGCTTCGAGCGCCAGTCATATCCGAAAGACGCATTGAACTGCGCCATCTTGAAATAATGCGGACGGTTGAGCAGGTCAGCGCCCAACGATACTCGTGTCCAATTTGCGGCACGCCTCAGGCGCGGTATAAACTTCGGCGCCAGCAGCCGCGGGAAGGCAAGTGAGGCGTTGAGTCCCACCTCATATGAATTGAACACCGAACTGCGGTTACGTCCGGTCTGCCACTCATAAGCGCCGGTAAGGTTGACCGACAGCTGCTCGCCGCCACCGAACACATTGCGGTTCGTGACGCCCAATATCACACCCGGCCCGAGATAACTGTTCGACTTCGACGATGCATTGACCTCTATCGATGCCTCAAGCGGCCTGTCGAAAGTGCACGCGATATCCACATCCAGCAACGGTTCTGTGGAGGCCGTATCAGGCGTCACCTCTATATTTATGGCATTGAATATGCTCAGGCGCGACAGATAGGTCTGCGTACGGTCCATGTCGCGTACAGAAAAATACTTACCGGGGCGGAACGCCACATTTTCAGGAATCACCTTAGTGCGCAGCCTTGACGGCTTCATCTGCACCACATCGCCCACCCGTGTATGTATCGTGTCCGGAGTGCCTCCACCTTCATTACGGTATATATATGTGGTCACCTTTCCGGTACGGTAACGCTTGAGGGCAAAAGCAGGTATATTTGAAGCCAGCTTCATTTTCAGCGCAATATGGCGCGGGTTGATAGTACTGTCGGCCAGATATTCGATATATTCAGGCCGGAAAAAATAGTAGCCACGGTTGCGCAGCGAATTGGCGATGCGGGTGCGCACGGTGCTGAGCGAATCCGACGAATACCTCACTCCGGGTTTCAGATATTTTATACGCCTGGCCACCGAATCGATTACATGCGTCAGGTGACATGAATCGGTGGGGAGTATTATAGAATCAAGCATATATTCCGGTCCGGTGGTCACGCGGTAGAGTATCTTGGCCTTTTTCTTGTTCTTGCCCTTGACCAGCTCATAAGACGCGCCGCCCATGAAATATCCGTTGTTGTCCAGTATCTCATCCATCATCTTGACCCGCACTTCCGGGCGCACATCCGAAACGAGCACGGGCTCAGCTACAAGCTTTTCATACAGCCAATGCTTCAGACCTTTAGGAGGGTTGCTCCAATTGTTGTAGACCCAAAGCCCTATCGGGAAAGGCGTACGGTACGACACCGAACCAAACAGCGGATTGTTCGGCTTTACGGCTACAGCGCCCTTTAGTTCGTCGGCCACGTCCGAAGGCACTTCCATCCCATCGGGGGCGGAAATCTCCACCTTCTTCACACCTGTATACAGCACCTCTCCGGCCGGCAAACGGCGCGTGGTGGAACATCCGGCCACAACGGCAACGGCCAGGGCCGCCGCTACGGCATTAAATACACACTTTATGCGGTTACTATTTCGTCTCATCTTGCTCAGAAGGTTTTATTGCCTGGGGTTTCACTGATCCGTCCATTGTTGAAGCCGGGACAGGCAATGCCGGGACTGCCGGGACTTCCACGCTCTCTTTCCTGAACGGACGGAACATATCTATAAGCCTACGTATCTTCCTCTTGTACACAAAGCCGACACCGGTCTGTGTTACCTCGCCTTCCAGTATACTCTCATATCCGGTATGCCTGAACAGCCGTATATACATGGTGCCCTGCCGGTTAAGCAGATACTCGAATGCTATATCATTTATGAGGTTCTGCGAGAAATTCTCATCCGTATCGGCATCTGTGGAGTAGTTGCCGCCCACAATTATCTTGAAACGGTTGTTGAAAAGCGATTTCGACACCTTGTAGCTGTACTGAGTAGTAGTAGATGTCGCACCGTCCATCGTACGGTCATACTGGTCTATGCCGAAACTCAGGTCCACCCCCTTAATCGACTTCGCAGCCCACGAATTGAGCTGGCTTTCAAGGAAGGAATACAGCGGGTTGCCGGACAAGTTTCCGCTGGCCTTTGTGCCAGGGCCTGTGTACACATTATACAGTAGCATGTTCATGGCCTGGTTTGCCCGCTGTTCCGCGCTCATCGACTGGAGTTCGTTGGCGATTGTAAGGTCATCGTCAGTAGAGAGGTCGAACGCCACGTTCATGGTGTTCAGCGTGCCTGTCACCGAAAGCCCGACATCGAAATTGACAAGCCTAGAGTTCTGGCCCTCCTGCGTCACGTTTGCCTTGATGGCATCCACCGCCTGTATGTTCAGTATCGGGTTCATCATATCTCCGTTGAACGACACATAGCTGCCCTCCTTGAAATCAAAATGCTTTTCCGAAATCACTGGCAAGGAATATCGCACATAGCCCTTGTTTATGTCAAGACGTCCGGTAAGCCGTCCGTCGCTCAGCGGCGACATAGTGTAGTTCAGGTCGCCCTGCCCCTGTATCTGGATACGGCTCTTACCGTCTGACGACAGATATACGTTCACCGTCGACCCCGGTTCTATGGAAAGCAGGGCATCGACATCCATCACCATTGATCCGCCAGCGATGGAATCGGCACTGCTGACAGCGGTAGTGTCGTCGAACTGGACGAACTTCACCATGTCGGCCGTAGTGCGCGACTGCAACGAACTTGTGGCATCAGGTATGACATATGTCACATCTGTCTCCGAAAGCAGCACGGCCGATGCCTCTATATCCAGGTAGGACATGTTGCCCTTGACTTTAGCATCAAGGTCGACATACGCCTTGCCGAACACGTCAGCCCCTTTTGTGGCACGCGAAGTATTGACCAGACCCATGTTCCGGGCCTTCATCACAAGGTCTATCCCGGCATTGCCGAGGTTGTTTATATCCACTGTGCCATTTATGACCAACGGATTGGAATTGACACCGGCGACGGCGAAATTCTCCAGTTTCACCACATTGTCAGCAACCTCTATCGGTGCGTCTGAAATCTCATACGATGCCCCGAGCATTTTCACTGCCACAGCAGCAGAGTCAAAATCAAGATAGCCGTCAAACCGCGGATGGTCTGAATCGCCGGTTATATCCATCTTCCCGTTCAGGGTGCCGCGCAGACGTGCCATACCTTGCGGCATGAAAGGATTGACGGTGGCCAGCGGGAAATGTATCATGGAGAAATCAAGGTTGAAAGGCGACACGGCGGTAGAGTCGTTAAGGTTGCCGGCAACGGTAATGGTGCGCACACCATCGACACTCAGGTCGGCCTTGGCGCGTATCATCCCCTTTGTCGTGGTGGTGATGTTGACATCAGCCAGGAAATCGCCCACACGCTCCTTGCCGTAATAAAGGCTGTCGAGCGACACCGTGCCTGTTCCGTTAAGCGACCTGTCAGACCAGCGCACGCGCATGTCGGCCGAAAGGCTTCCCTTTACCGGCGGAGCAAACGGGTTAAGCGAAAGCCAGTCGGCAAGCTGTATATCCGAAAGCTTGAGCACAACATCTTCCTGCGCGCCTTCATCATGCACATGCCCCTCTTCACCGTGGTGTTCATCGTGTACGGTATACAGTTCAAGCG
>VSPW01000181.1 GCA_009775535.1 Muribaculaceae bacterium | reverse complement strand
TGTGATTGCTTCTATGACACAGCTTGTTGAGATGGCTGTGGAGAAATTCAGTCCTTCCTTGTATGCTTCACTCGGCATTTTTCTACCATTGATTGCCGTTAACTGTGCTATCCTGGGCGGTTCGTTGTTCATGCAGCAGCGTGATTTCCCGGATGTCTACACGGCTATATGTGCCGGTGGCGGCTGGGGGATAGGCTGGTTGCTGGCAATATGTGCGGTGGCAGCCATACGTGAACGTCTGGCAGAATACTCCAATATCCCGAAGCCATTGCGCGGTATCGGCATAACATTCATACTCACAGCCTTGATGGGTATAGCTTTTATGAGTTTCCTAGGCATAAAGATTTAAGACATCTGTATTTATGACACCATTTATATTGACATACGCGATATTGCTATCAGAAAGTGCCGCTACCCTGACGCTGTTGTCCAGTGTGGGGTTCTTCCTGGTTATAGTCCTGCTGTTGGTCATAGTCCTGCTTATAGCCAAGCACTATCTTGTCCATTCAGGAAATGTAGGGATTACCATCAACTCAGATACACACATTGATGTCCCTTCCGGAAGCAACCTGTTGTCCACTCTGGCCAACCAGAATATATTCCTGCCATCTGCATGCGGCGGTAAGGGCAGTTGTGCCCAATGCAAATTGCAGGTGATTTCAGGCGGAGGTGAGATACTTCCGACAGAAATGGTCCATTTTTCACGTAAACAGCAGAAGGACCATTGGCGTCTGGGATGCCAGGTAAAGGTCAAGGACAATATGGATATAGTTGTACCGGCTTCCGCTCTTGATGTTAAGGAGTGGGAGTGTGAGGTGATTTCCAATTACAACGTCGCTACGTTTATCAAAGAATTTATTGTAGCACTCCCTCCAGGACAACATATGGATTTCATGCCTGGTTCGTATGCACAGATCAAGATCCCGGCCTATGAGATGGATTATGACAAGGATATTGACAAAAAGCTTATAGGACCGGAATATCTGCCGGCTTGGGAGAAATTCGGACTGTTCGGGTTGAAATGCCGTAATACCGAGACAACGGTGAGGGCCTATTCTATGGCCAACTATCCAGAGGAAGGAGACCGTATAATGCTGACTGTGCGAATAGCTACTCCGCCGTTCAAGCCGAAACCTGCCGTCGGTTTTATGGATGTGATGCCGGGTATCGCTTCAAGCTACATCTTCTCGCTGAAGCCAGGGGATAAGGTGGTGATGAGCGGCCCTTATGGAGATTTCCACCCGATTCTCGACTCAAAGAAAGAGATGATGTGGATTGGCGGCGGTGCTGGCATGGCTCCGTTGAGAGCACAGATAATGTATATGACCAAGACATTGAAGTGTACGGATAGGGTGATGAACTATTTCTATGGTGCACGTGCCCTCAATGAAGTGTTTTATCTCGATGATTTCATGCAGTTGCAAAGAGAGTTCCCCAATTTCAAGTTCCATCTTGCGCTTGACCGTCCCGATCCTGTGGCTGATGAGGCAGGAGTACCTTATACTGCGGGATTTGTTCATCAAGTCATATATGACACTTATCTTAAGGGCCATGAGAATCCGGAGGACATTGAGTATTACATGTGTGGCCCTGGTCCGATGAGTGCAGCGGTCAACAAGATGCTCGATTCATTGGGCGTTGATCCGGAGAATATCCATTATGATAATTTTGGCGGATAAAATATATCCGTTGTTATTTGCAAGTTAAATATGCGTGGAGGCAGGTTGGTCTCCACGCATATATTTTATGGTAATCTGCCAGATATCTATAATAAACAAGATGCAGTGACGTTATATAATCAGACTCCCGTTTCAATTTAAAATTTATTTAAGTCATTGCTAAAACATGTTGCCTATGAAGAAGACTTCTACTTCTGTTCCCCGTTGCAAATCATCAGGTCGGTCGTCAGGGGCAGCAAATGCTGCATTTGTAATTACGCCTAAGAGCTCGACTATCAATTTCATCAGGCAATTTGCCAGGGTATATTCTTACGATGCGCGTTTGGAAGCCTCCTTGCCGGGGTTTATAGCGAACTGATGAATAAATGATTTAGTTATGGTGCGGCCTCCAACACAGGGGGTCGCCATTTTTATTTTATAAGACTTGTAAAATAATGTACATATGTTAGGTGGATAGTGTTATGTTTTTGTAATTTTGTAAGCAAAATTCGGTAATTATTTATTTTTGTTAGGAATAAATAGGTTTTAACTTGCAAATAGTACAATTTCTATGAACGTGAAGCTTTTTTTAGATGATTTACGGGTGCGTTTCCCAAATGAGCCTGAATACCTACAGGCGGTTGAAGAGGTTGTCACATCAATAGCTGATGTATATGACACTTACCCTGTTTTTGAACGGTATAACCTTCTGGAACGGTTGTGCATTCCAGATAGGGTCATTATGTTCCGTGTATCATGGGTAGACGACAACGGCAAGGTGCGCAATAATATGGGTTACCGTGTTCAGCACAACAATGCAATCGGTCCGTATAAAGGCGGAATACGCTTCCATTCGTCAGTTAACCTTTCAATTCTTAAATTTCTGGCGTTTGAGCAGACGTTCAAGAATTCGCTTACTACATTGGCAATGGGTGGGGCGAAAGGTGGCAGCGATTTCTCGCCCAGAGGAAAAAGCGACATGGAAGTGATGAGGTTCTGTCAGGCATTTGTCAATGAGCTTTGGCGTCAGATAGGGCCTGATACCGATGTGCCCGCCGGAGATATCGGAGTCGGTGGCCGTGAGGTTGGATATATGTATGGATGGTATAAAAAGATGACGCGTGAATTCACCGGGACTTTTACAGGTAAGGGACTTGATTTCGGCGGTTCGCTCATACGTCCGGAGGCAACTGGATATGGGAATGTATACTTCTTGCTTAATATGTTGGCGACCCGCGGGATTTCACTTGAAGGTAAGAAGGTTGCGGTATCCGGCTCAGGAAATGTTGCGCTGTATACAGCACAAAAACTTCTCAGCCTTGGGGCAAAGGTCGTGTCGTTCAGTGACAGCGACGGCAGCATTGTGATTCCGGAAGGAGTTTCGCAAGAGCAATTTGATGAAATATTCGAGATTAAGACGCTTTACCGTGGGCGTGTGAGTGAATTTGCTGAAAGGCATCCGGATACTTGTACATACTATCGCCGTGAACGTCCGTGGCGTCATGTGGCATGTGATATAGCAATGCCTTCTGCGACTCAGAATGAACTGGACGGGGATGATGCCCGTGCGTTATTGCAAGCAGGCTGTTTTGCTGTCAGTGAGGGCGCTAATATGCCGTCTACCCCAGAGGCTGTCGATGAATTCCAGAAAGCGCGGATTCTATATGCGCCGGGAAAGGCGGCAAATGCAGGAGGCGTATCGGTATCCGGTCTGGAGATGGCTCAGAACTCGCAGAAGATCAGGTGGACGGCTGAAGATGTGGACTGTCGTCTGCGTGACATTATGGCCGACATACATTCACAGTGTGTGGAATACGGTAAAGAAGATGGTGGATATGTGGATTATGTACGCGGAGCAAACACAGCTGCATTCCTTAAAGTTGCACGTGCTATGATTGCCCAGGGCATTATGTGATTATATTGGGCCAATTTATATAATTTTCATTGTGTTGTGGCGAAAATATATGTATGAAAGTTGGCTGGTTGGCAAAAAAACGCTACCTTTGTGCCCGGTTTGCATGGCAGGCCATCTTTTATTAAGAATCAATTATTAATAATAACAAAATGAACAAGTACGAAACCGTTTTCACTTTAACTCCCGTTTTATCTGATGTACAGATGAAGGA
>VSPW01000180.1 GCA_009775535.1 Muribaculaceae bacterium | reverse complement strand
GTTCGGGGATACAGTGACGACCCCAATCGGAAAAATAGTATTGCGCCCGGCTGCTGCATTTACGCCTGGCGAATCTTTTAAAATAAAGGTAAACCGCATTGGCTTTTACCCAAGTGCAGCAATATACCTTAGCCGCCTATCAACCAATCTGAAAAAAAATAATGCATCAGTCGTAAACATCACAATAAGTGACCAGTCGCGCCAACGTGCAAACGACATCCTTGATATGCTGGTTAACGTTTACAATGAAAATTGGATACGAGACCGCAACCAGATGTCAATAAGCACCTCTAACTTCATAAACGAACGCCTGGCTGTAATTGAACAGGAATTAGGCGCTGTTGAAAACGACATATCTTCGTTCAAAAGCGAACACCTGCTCTCTGATGTAAACACAGCTTCGTCAATGTACTTGACAAAGACCGCAGAGGCCAACGCCCAACTTATGACCCTCAACAATGAGCTGTACATGACAAAATACATACGTGCTTACCTCACAGATGAGAAAAAACGATACGAACTTCTTCCGGCAAATTCAGGAATAAGCGCCAGCAGCATAGAATCTCAGATATCTTCATACAACAATCTCCTTCTTGAGCGCAACAGCCTTCTGGCTAATAGCTCATTAAAAAACCCTCTGGTAATCGACCTTGATTCCCAGCTGGATGCATTGCGTGGCGCTATTATCTCATCTATAGACAATTTGCTGGTGACACTGAACACCCAGATAAAGACACTTGAACGCAGCGAAAAGCAAAACACAGCCCTCCTTGCAGCAAATCCGTCACAGGCAAAATACCTGCTGTCCGTAGAACGCCAGCAGAAAGTCAAGGAAGCCCTATACCTATTCCTGCTCCAAAAACGCGAAGAGAACGAACTGTCACAGGCCTTCACAGCCTATAATACCAGGGTGATCACTCCCCCTACCGGAAATGGCATACCTACATCTCCAAAGACAAAAAGCATACTTATGATGGCATTCATCGTTGGTCTGCTGTTGCCTATAGGAATCATCTTCCTGCACGAAAGCATGAATACAAGGATACGCAGCAGGAAGGACCTTGATGCACTAACCATCCCATTGGTAGGTAACATTCCCCAGCACGGCGTAGCAAAAATGCGCTCCATCACAAGGGCTAAGAACCACCACAGCGACACAGATGGCAGAATGGTTGTAAAGGAAGGTTCTCGTAATATCATAAACGAAGCATTCCGTCTGGCCCGTACCAACATCGAATTCATGAGCGCTTCTACAGGCGGCAAAAACAATGTTATCGCCATAACGTCTTTTAATCCTGGTTCCGGAAAGACATTCCTATCGATGAACCTGGGAGCAGCGCTTGCAATTAAAGGGAAAAAGGTACTTGTAATTGATGGTGATATGCGTAGAGGCACAACTTCTACATACGTAGGAAGTCCCAAACTTGGACTATCCGACTACCTCGGACACCGTACTGAAGACCTTTCCAAAATCATTGTTTCTCATAATGACTTCCCGACATTGTCCGTAATGCCAGTCGGGACACTCCCTCCCAATCCAACAGAATTACTATTTGACCAGCGGCTCGAAGAAATGCTGTCAGTTTTACGGGAGAAATTCGATTATATCCTCATAGACTGTCCGCCTGTCGATATTGTCGCTGATATGCAGATTATCGAACGTCATGTCGACCGTACAATCTTTGTTGTCCGTGTAGGGCTTCTTGAGCGGTCTATGCTACCCGAACTGGAATCCATGTACCGTACAAACCGTTTCAAGAACATGTCCGTAATACTTAATGGCGCACAACTGAAGGCATACGGCAGATACGGATATAATTACGGATATTACAACGGTAAATCAAGCTATTACAACAAGCAGTAGTATCCGGCTACAATTATATGCAGGCGTCATCATCAAATCTTGATTGACGCCTGTTTTCAATTTTGCGCCTATATAGGCAACCCGCTGTCAGCCTTGATCTGCGCCATGACAAATGAAGACTCGATAGATGCTATATTCTCAATCATACCTAGCGTATTAAGGACAAAATCACGATAATGCTTCATCGAGGATGCATATATCTTAAGCAAATAATCAAAACGCCCGGATACATTATAGCATTCCGCCACCTCGCTTATTGCCTTCATTTTCTCAGTAAACATATTTGCACTCATACTGTTCATGCATTGAAGCTTAACGTTGCAGAATACCACAAAACCCATGTTAAGCCTTTCGGCATTCAACTGTGCTGCATATCGTGATATATATCCCTCTTTTTCCAGTCTTTTCAAACGTTCAAATACAGGCGTAGTACTAAGATTTACCTTCATTGCCAATTCTTTCATAGTAAGGCGGCAATTCCCCTGCATTTCGCGAAGGATCTTTAAATCAATGGCATCAAGCTGGTCCATAGCAATAGAATATTTTTCTTCCTTGGCCATAAAGCAAAGGAATCATAAGAATTAATTTATACAAACAATGGCAAATATAGTAATATTTTCTATAATTTACAATAATATTGCCAAAACCATTCTACACAACTAATTTTGCGAGGGAAATAAGACACAATCGCCACACGTCAAATATGTATATGGCAAAGAACAAGTACCGATTTGAAACGATGCAACTGCATGTCGGGCAAGAGTCTCCAGACCCTGCAACCGATGCTAGGGCCGTGCCTATATACCAAACCACATCATACGTATTCAAGGATTGCGCTAGCGCCTCTGCAAGATTTGAACTGAAAGAGGAAGGGAACATATATGGACGTCTGTCCAACCCCACACAAGAAGTATTGGAAAAACGCATATCGGCTCTTGAAAATGGGAAATCCGCCCTCTGTGTGGCGTCAGGTGCGGCAGCCATAACATATACAATATTGAATATAGCCACATCAGGAAGCCATATAGTTGCAGCGAACACCATATATGGTGGCACTTACAACCTATTGGACAACACCTTGCCGGCATACGGGATATCTGCCACATTCGTAGATCCGTCATCTATAGAAAATTTCGAAAAAGCGATATGCCCAAATACAAAGGCCATATTTATTGAAACACTGGGAAACCCAAACAGCAACATAATCGACATCGAAGCGGTAGCCGATATCGCACATAGACACGGATTGCCCTTGATTGTCGACAACACATTCGGCACACCCTATCTGTTCAGGCCCATAGAGCACGGTGCGGATATTGTAGTGCATTCAGCCACAAAATTTATAGGGGGACATGGCACTTCTCTAGGAGGTATAATCATAGAATCCGGTGATTTTGACTGGGGCAACGGTAAATTCCCTACCCTATCCGAACCAGACCCCTCATATCATGGAATGCGATTCCTTGATGTCGACCCGTCATCACCATTCGTAACCAGGATACGCGCCGTCCTACTCCGTGATACCGGCGCCGCAATCAGTCCTTTCAACGCATTTCTACTGCTACAAGGGCTTGAAACGCTTTCTCTCAGGGTAGAGCGCCATGTGGAAAACGCCATTAAGGTTGCCCGCTTCCTTGAATCCCATCCAAAAGTCAAAGCAGTGAATCATCCTGCACTACAATCACACCCCAACCATAGCCTATACAACAGGTATTTCCCCTTAGGGGCTGGCTCTATATTCACATTTGAAGTTACAGGAGGTCTCAATGCGGCACATATGGTCATTGACAGCCTGAAGATTTTTTCCATGCTGGCAAATGTAGCAGATGTAAAATCATTGGTCATTCATCCGGCCACCACTACCCATTCTCAACTGACGGCCGACCAACAGGCCGCACAGAAAATATATCCAGGTACAATACGCC
>VSPW01000018.1 GCA_009775535.1 Muribaculaceae bacterium | reverse complement strand
GTCAAACTCTACGCCTAAAAATTTAACACTTCTAACTGCCCAATTTAACATATGCACCGGGTTTTCGGCTTGGGCCAGAACTTAAGCAGTAAGCGCAATATTGCGCTCCTTGGCGATACGCCTCATGTTTATCAAAGCATAACGCATGCGTCCGAGCGCAGTATTTATACTCACACCCGTCATATCAGCAATCTGCTTGAAACTAAGATTCCTGTAATAACGCATTACCAGCACATCCCGCTGTGTCTTAGGCAATTCACGGATAATACGGCGGACATCCTTGCGTATCTGTTCATTGACAATCACGTCCTCAACAGTGCCCTCGCTCAAATCTGCACGGTTGAGTATATCCATTTCACCCTCATCGGTAGAAGTTGTATTCTCTGATTTTTCCTGACGGTAGAAATCTATTACCAGATTGTGTGCAATACGGTTCACCCAAGCTCCAAATTTGCCTGCATCTGTATAACGTCCCTGCCGGATTGTAGTGATAGCCTTTACAAAAGTCTCCTGAAATATATCATTGGCAAGATCCCGGTTGCGTACAATCCTCATGATGTAGCTGAAAACCTGCGTCTGGTGACGGTTCAAAAGGGCATCAAAGGCTTCATTATTGCCATTTGCATATGCAGCGACCAACTGTTCGTCAGTCTGCTTTATTAACATTTCCATTACTTTACGGTGGTTAGATTATTAGAGTAAAGATGGTCAATAGGCAATTAGTCGTTTTAATAAAGTTAAAGATTAGTCAAATCTGAATTAAGGTAATTTCTATCCATATTCATGGTTTCCAAAACAAAGTTACGTATTTCCCGCATAATACGCAACAAATATAAGCACGGACTGATCATTTTTAACACATGCCCCACAATATCGACATGGCATACACAGAATAGAAAAGCCGGAGTCTACAAGCAATGCAGACTCCGGCTTTTCTGATATCTTATAAAGAATACGTGCTTACTTCAACGCGTCTTTAACTGCGTCATTGGGCACCATCTTTTCTTCAAACATGTAAGCGCCAGTCTTAGGCGACTTGACCATCTTGATAATCTTGCTATAAGTACGGCCCTCACCTTTCTGGAGTGATGCAACGGTTTTCTTTGCCATTTCTCAGGAATATTATTTAATTTCTTTGTGAACTGTTACACGCTTAAGGATAGGATTGTATTTCTTAAGCTCAAGTCTCTCGGTGGTGTTCTTGCGGTTTTTTGTTGTGATATATCGTGATGTACCGGGCATACCGCTGGCCTTGTGTTCGGTGCATTCGAGGATAACCTGCACGCGATTACCTTTTGCTTTCTTTGCCATCTTGCTTAAAATGCTAAAAATTTGATGTCCTTTTCAGTTAAGTAACCCTTTTCGGCTGCCTGACGCATTGCGGCGTTAAGACCGAGCTTGTTGATGGTACGCAGACCGGCTGCGGAGATGGTAAGGGAAATCCACACTCCCTGTTCAACCCAATAGAACTTCTTGTTGAAAAGGTTGACATTGAATTTGCGCTTGGTGCGACGCTTCGAGTGTGAAACGTTATTTCCCACCATCGCTTTTTTGCCCGTGATTTGACAAATCTTTGACATGGCTGTTAATGGTTTATCTTTTTGATTCTGTTTAGATTAAACTAAGTGCAAGTCCCATGGCCGCCATCTCAGTCTCATATCACCGCCGAGTGCATCATTCAAGGCGGCTTTCTGAAGGAGCCACAAAACAGAGTGCAAAGTAAGTGATTTTTTGGGAATTGAGCAAATTATAGGCAATCTTTTTTAAGGGATTTAGCCAATGTGACCAATGCGACTGTTGTAGCGCGGTCAACAACCCGAGTACGGTCTCCTGGGAAATGATACACCTTGGACTCCAATCCACTGGGGGTGTTTACTGCAATCCACACCGTCCCTACAGGCTTTTCAGCAGACCCTCCGCCCGGACCGGCAATTCCAGATGTCGCTATAGCGCAATCCGTCCCACACACACCGGTTACGCCCAGGGCCATTGCCTCTACAACAGGCTGCGACACTGCCCCATTCCTGACAAGCACATCTTCATTTACCCCAAGCACACGGCTTTTCACATCATTACTGTAACTGACAACCGAACCCATGTACACCTCCGATGCGCCTGGAACTGACGTCAGCCTTGAAGCCACAGTACCGCCCGTACAGCTCTCCGCTGTTGAAAGCGTCAGGCCCTTTTCCTTTAACAGCCCGATGACTATTTCAGCCGGAGTTGCATCCCCATCACGGAGCACACGCTCGCCTACCAGATTTTTCAAAACCGCCACATTATACGCCATGACCCGTTTCAACTCATCAGCATCACGCCCTACACCGTCAAGCCTCAGACGGATCAGGCCTGGCGTAGGAAGATATGCAAGATGCAGGTTGTCTGGCAAAGATGATTCAAATCCATCAAGCAAGATGGCCAGATCACTTTCTGTGATGTCAGTCACAATTAAAGTATGGTGCGCTATAGCCATGTCTGGAGCAAAACGCCTCCTTAACCGTGGCAAGACCTCAAGGTCCAGCATGCCACGTGTCTCAAACGGCACTCCAGGCATAGACACAACAACCTTTCCATCCCGCTCAAACCACATTACAGGAGCTGTGCCAAATTTATTCTGTATGACAGTACATACATCCGGCACCATAGCCTGCCCTTCCGTAAGGGCATTAAGATTTAGCCCGCGCTTAGAAAACACCTCCTTTATATTTTCCAGCACATCCGGATCATGCTTCATTTTGCCCCCGAAATAGCCGCATAGCGTCTTTTTGGTTATATCATCCTTCGTAGGGCCAAGGCCTCCGGTAAGGATAACGACCTGCGACACCTCCAGTTCCCGGTCCAGAGCGGAAGTTATCTCCTCCGGATTATCCGCCACTACCTCTACACGCCTTAACGACCATCCCATCGGACTTATACGGCGTGCGATATCACCCGAGTTAGTGTCTACAACCTGGCCTATAAGCAATTCATCACCGATTGCTATAACAGATATATACATACCTAATTGACAACAGCTTAATTATAGTTAAACCATAACCCTCGCATAAGGGGCGGCATCATATGGGCAAAAATCTCCCGAAAGATATTTATAATATCCGGCAATCGCCACCATTGCGGCATTGTCTGTTGTAAAGGCACGTTCTGGAATAAACGCCTTCAACCCAGCCGAGGCACAATAGTCCGCCACAGCCTGGCGCACACCGGAATTGGCAGACACACCACCGCCTATGGCTACAGTCCTGACCCCAGTCTGTTTCACAGCCTTGCGTAGCTTGCCCAACAATATGTCTATAATCGTACGTTGCAAAGATGCAGCAAGGTCGTTACGGTTCTGCTCTATAAAGTCCGGATTTTTCTTAACGGCATCGCGCAAAGTATAAAGGAATGATGTTTTAAGCCCACTGAAACTATAGTCCAGTCCTTGTATATGCGGCTTTGCAAATTTGAAACGGGAAGGATCGCCTTCTGCGGCCAGACGGTCTATATGAGGCCCGCCAGGATAAGGCAGCCCTATCACCTTGGCACATTTGTCGAAAGCCTCACCTGCTGCGTCATCAATCGTCTGGCCCAACACCTCCATGTCGTCATAACCACGCACCAGGATAAGCTGCGAGTTGCCTCCCGATATAAGCATACACAGGAAAGGATACTCCGGCACTTCACCATTTTCATTCTTTCTGATAAAATGCGACAGCACATGGCCATGCAGATGGTTGACATCAACAATCGGCACACGTAGCCCCAACGAAAGTCCCTTGGCAAACGATGTGCCTACCAGCAACGACCCCAATAGGCCAGGGCCGCGGGTAAAAGCTATGGCACTCAACGAGCATTTGTCCACCCCAGCCCTCTTTAATGCCGCATCAACTACAGGTACAATATTTTGTTGGTGTGCACGTGACGCAAGTTCCGGCACAACGCCGCCATATTCCTCATGTACCTTTTGAGAAGCTATGACATTGCTAAGAAGAATACCATCGCGGATAACCGCTGCACTTGTATCATCACACGATGATTCAATCCCTAATATGATAACACTCATACTCTAATTATTACTCTACCATTCAAAAACAATAGCCAACACTTATTCCTACAACCGCTGTTGGCCTATCCTTCATCAACGCATACTTTGCCTCAAACCCCAACCGAAATGATGACGTCAGCTTCCATTCGATGCCCGCTCCCATATTCAGCGACAGCCGGGTAATGCGAGTAGTGACATCGTCTGTATCGTCATCGCTCCTGACCCCAGCGGCATTACCTGAATCATGCGTATTCCACGCCCAATATCCCAGACCGACCATCGGATATACCGACACTTTCGACCGAATGCCTAGATTGAATGTATAATGGGTGTCCAGATTGACAGAAAACGCATCCGATCCGTCATGACGGAACACATAATCGGCCGAAGGGGCCAACCTGAAAAGCCCCGAAAAGCGGTAAGTCATATATAGGCCGGCCGAAGCGGACGTATTACGGCTGACATACGAACCACGGATACCGAATGTCTTCTCGCCCCTTTGGGCAAAAACCGGCATTACCGATGCCACAAGCAGGGCAACCAACGTAAGCATCCGGATAGATTTGCTTTTCATGCTAAGCATAAAGGATAAATTTATAGTATTTTGATATAAACATTAAAATCGATGGCAAAGTTACTCTTTTTTACACACCCAGACAGACTAAATACAATTAAATTATCATTGCATGTAAAGCGGCACACACCTCATCATATAGTCGCGCGCAACACCCCATGGAATATATATACTGTCATTGTTTGGCAACATCTTTACAGGCCGTTCGTTAAGGTCAACCCTAAGATAGAACCTGCCATTATCCCTGTTACGGAAAAGTATCATCTGGATATTTGAGGCCATTGGCACAACATCAAAATCCCGCCAGTGTAGCCCTACGGTGTCAAAATAATTCGTCATATAATAGCATCCCGGCAAATGAAGCAACGATGCCAATGGCATGATAGTCTCGGCATGGCCGAAACGGAGGTTGACAACAGCTGGGTTAGTCCCCTGGACAGCGGCATCGGTAGTATTGATAATGTCCAGCACCAAAGCTCCTGCTATGTCAGCCGGGACAGTGGACAAAGTAGAGGCTGTACGCTGCAGGTACTGCCGCAAGTTAAAACAGCTCCACAACGCATTATATTCAGCTTCCGTAAAAAACTTCAACGGATCACAACTGACCGACATTGCACTCATTCCTGCAATGACATAATATTCGGCCATCGCAAGCTCCCGCTTTGCCTGCACATCACCATACGGGAAAGACCCTCCCAGCACACGCTCTATGGCTGAAGTTGGGCAATGGCCTGAAAAATATTCGTCATACGGAGGCTTCCATGTCCCTTCCTTACGGAATTCGATATAATCCTTATCGACATCAAAAGGCCGCATCAACGGAGAGTTGACACGTCCTGTGGATGTTATGAACTCAAGTTTGTTGTTCAACCGGTCAAGCTGATGCACAAAGCAATACATGCTCATCATGGCCCTCGGAGAATACGATGATATGGCATCAATCGTACCGTCCGTAAATAACGGTAAATAATTTGCAAGCATCCTGGACGCTATACCCCGCTGTTCCGCCATACCCAAAGAGTCGAGAGCCCCCCAGCGGTCGGTACTTTGTGCAATGACATGCTCATTGAGCTTCATAAGGTCACGGCCTAGGCTCGTTATAGTCCCAAGTGAATCTGCTCGCGACAAAGCCGTGCGGAGTGCAAGGCAGTTGGCGGCAGACGATGGATAACGGGCACCATGACGCCCTACATGGTTTATATGGACAGGTATCAGGGAATCTGGATACTGCACCGGGACAACATTGACGGGATAGGGCCTGAGGCTACCCTGGCATTCCGATATATTGTAATGTGTATTGGTTGGGTCGGCAGCAAATACAGTAGACATCACCACCGCCATCGATACCACAATAGAGCTGAAACGTTTCATTTTATGTACTGATTGATAATTTTTAGGCAACTTGGCCGTTTTATACATATTATATTATAAAGCAAATTTAGCAAAATATGTTCAGTCTGCAAAATATAGAAGAAATGATGGGATATGGTCGGACGGATGAGGCTGCAGTGCAACTTGACGCTTATATAGAGGTCCATACCAATGACGATAAGGCATACTTTCTAAGAGGAAAGTTAATGTGGCGGATGGGGAAACGCCGACAAGCCATGTCTGACTATGCACATGCCATAAGCATAAACCCGGAATCACCGGCCAGACAAGCCCTTGAACAGGCACACGATATAATGGCATTTTTCAACACAGACCTGATGAATCCATAGAAAGGAAGTGATACAACCTACCAGAAAAAACATTCATTCACTTTTCAAGATAAATATTAAGACTCAATCCGTGCATATTAAATTATATTTGTATCTTTGCCTGCACAAACACTATTTTTATATTCCAAACTTTTTCTATTCCAAATGGACATTAAATCTTTCTTTATTGCATTTTCGTCAATACTGCTGGCTGCATGTTCCAGTGACGATTCTGGTGACAACCCAATAATCCCGGACCCAATCGAAACCACTATAACATTTGAGGACAATACTCTAAGCTTGTACATAGGGGAATCCTGCGATATAAAATACAAAGTGACCCCAGAAGGGACACCATTGATTTGGACATCATCCGACAACGGGATTGCAACAGTAGACAACAACGGACAAGTTTCAGCTACCGGGGCAGGACTCGCAACAATCACTGCAAAAGCAGGCAACTCATCGGCTTCATGTGAAATCACAGTATCAGAACCTCTACCTGAACAGGACGCAAAAATAGGTGACTTCTACTATTCGGATGGTTCTTGGTCGACATCACTGCTGGAAGGGAAAGAGGTAATCGGAGTAATCTTCTGGACTGGCGACCCGACTGCCGACGATGCCACATTGCGCCTTGATCATCCAGAGTGCTCAAACGGACTTGTCATAGCAGCCTTCCACAACGGCAAACCTTGTCAATGGCAAGGGGGATACGCCTCTTTTAACAGCACGACAGGAGCTTGGATCGAACAAAATGCGACAGAGTTTGAATCAACAGTGACAGAATGGATGAAAGACACCCGCCGGAACAAAATTTCCGGATACAACAACACAAAAGCCCTTGAAGCATTCAATGCACATCCATCCAATGCAAGTTGGCCAGTAGATGCAATAAATGTAATAAAAGAATACCGTAAGTCGAAACCTGCGCCACAGTCATCCAGCGACTGGTTCCTGCCCGGGCTTAAAGAACTCTCCCTTCTGATAAATGACGAATATGATGGAGACGTATTCGATTTCAACAACACCGCAAAGTCATTATGCCTCAAAAACAGAAAGTTTATAGACCAACGGCTCGCCTTGATACCCGGTGCGGAATCAATCAGCAATGAAGCGTGGGCTTTCGACTTTTGGAGCAGTAATGATTGGGACAAACAATCGGCCTATCAAATATCAACATTCGACGGAAGCATAGGCGGAAGCTATAAATACTACAACTCAAACCAGCTTGCACGTTGTGTACTGGCCTTTTAACAAATTTAAAACCATAACATTATGCGACTAAAATCATTTATGGCCATTACTGCTGTATTGAGCCTCTTTACAGGAGCCACATCCTGCTCAAGCGACAATGGCAATACCCCTATTGAGGTAGAATCAGTCAAAGTAACACCAAACGCAATAAACCTTAATATCGGTGAGACCGCAACACTGACCGTATCTGTGACACCGACCGATGCGTTATATCCAGAAATAATCTGGGAAAGCTCTGATACAGAAATAGCCACCGTCGACAACAACGGTACTGTCACCGCAGTCATGCCCGGCAATGCCGAAATCACTGTTAATATCTCAGGTAAGACGGATATATGCAATGTCACCGTAAATCCGGCCCCAGAACCAGCTGCAGTGGGTGACTATTATTACTCTGATGGCACATGGTCTGCAAACATTGACCACTCAAAGGAAATCATAGGAATCGTCTTTTGGACTGGTGACCCTACTGAAAACGACCCAGCCCTACGTTTAGACCATCCTGACTGCAACCACGGGCTTGTAATTTCCCTTGACCAGCTGACAAGCACATGGCAAACAGGAATCGAAAAATACGGAAATTCTGTAAGCCAATGGGTAATCGCCAATGCCCCCCAATACCAAGCGCCGGAATCAGACAAAGGCACAGACCAACCGATACAGAAAATAATAGGCTATAACAACACAAAAGCCATAGAAGCATTCAACGCCGCCCCCGAAAACGAACAATGGCCGGTAAATGCAGTAGCCGCATGCGTGGCATACCGCTCTGAAGTCAAAGCCCCGGAATTGACCAGTGACTGGTATCTGCCTTCACCAAAGGAGCTCTCACTGCTTTATGCAGGCGAAATCTCCGGTGACATAAACATCAAAGACCCTGTCTCCACCAACGCCGAAATAATAAACGGGAAAATAGCGGACCTGGGTCTCACTGGCCTGTCTGAATTCAGCCTTTGGTCAAGCACCGAATACAAAAACGTATACACAACCGCATGGAACTACTACTTGAGCAACGACATGTCACGACCATTGTCCTACAGCTACAAAGACTGGGATGAGTATGCCCGTGTACGTTTCGTACTTGCATTCTAGTAGATAAAAACATTTCCAGATATCCGTTGCGGCATCTCCCTATCATAGGATGCCGCAACGGAATCTTATTATAACGATTATAGTAAATCAGTCACCTGGATATATTGCCAATGCGGATAATTATCCGTACTTTTGCGTAGATTTCACTTAAGTGTACAATCAAAATATCCTAAAGATAAATGACCGAATCCCATAAAAAAGTATTGGTGACAGGTGCTGACGGCTTCATAGGTTCGCACCTGACCGAGCTCCTGCTATCACACGGATACCAGGTACGCGCTTTGTCTCAATATAACTCATTCAACAACTGGGGGTGGCTTGAAGGCATCAGCCACCACAACCTGGAAGTCGTCTGTGGGGATGTCCGTGACCCCAACCTATGCCGTGAGATAACCCGCGGATGCCATACCGTATTCCACCTGGCAGCACTAATCGCAATCCCTTATAGCTATTCCGCACCGGACAGCTATATCGACACAAATATAAAAGGTACATTAAACATATGCCAGGCAGCACGCGATTGCGGTGTAGGGCGGCTGATTGTCACATCAACAAGCGAAGTCTACGGCACAGCCAAATATGTCCCAATCGATGAAAGCCACCCACGGCAGCCACAATCGCCATATTCTGCCACAAAAATAGGGGCCGATGCTATCGCCAAAAGTTTCTACAACGCCTTCGGCCTACCGGTAGTGATAGCCCGTCCATTCAACACATACGGCCCGCGCCAGAGCGCCAGGGCTATAATCCCACAATCATAACACAGATAGCCAACGGCGCACGCGAAATTATGGTCGGAGACCTGACCCCTACCCGCGACTTCAACTTCGTGGCCGACACGGCTCGCGGATTCCTTGCTCTGGCCGAAGCCGGAAGCGAAATAGACGGCATGGAAATAAACATAGCCACAGGCACGGAGATATCGATGGCTGAGACGCTGGACCTGATAGCAGAACTGATGGATGCCGATGTCACATACACCGTAGACCCGCAACGCCTCAGGCCAGGCAAAAGCGAAGTATTCCGTCTATGCGGCGACAACACACTTATAACATCTCTTACTGGATGGAAACCGGAATACACCCTTGCCGCCGGACTGGAGGAAACCATAAGATGGTTCACTAAAAAAGAAAACCTCGCAAGATACAAATCAGGGATATACAACAAATGACAAAAATAAAAGGAAGCATAGGCATAATGTTCCTTGGAGGAGCACGGCGTGTGGCCATGGCCAAGCTGTTCCGTAAAGCGGCAAACGATGCCGGGCTGGAACTGCGTCTATATAGCTATGAGCTTGGCAGACGTGAGCCGATTGCAGATGAAGCCGACATTATTATAGGCCGTAAATGGAATGATCCAGAAGTATACGCCCACCTAGCAGAAATATCCGACAGCAAGAATATAGATGTAATCATCCCGTTTGTCGATGGCGCAGTAGGCATTGCCGCCAGGTTTATATCGTTATATCCAGGAAAGGTATGGTCTCCGGTTTCTATCGGCACTGACCCCGATTTGATGTTCGACAAAGTACTGGCCGCAAAAAGATTTGAAGAGCTGGGACTTCCGATACCCGCAACATACATCCCTGGCGAACCGTGTATGCAGCTGATAGCCAAACCCCGCAAAGGCTCGGCTTCAAAAGGCATACGGTTGATCAATTCCATAGATACGCTCAACGAAATTCTTTCAGACGCAGACAGATACCTGATACAGCGGTATATACCGAACCGTAAGGAATATTCAGTCGACTGCTACGTGTCCCGCCATGGAGACCCGCTATGCATAGTACCGCGCGAACGCCTTGAAGTAATCGGAGGCGAAGTGACACGCACAATAACAGTAGACGCCCCCGATATTATAGACCTTGCCAGGAAGACACTCAACCTGCTGGAGCTGACAGGCGCGGTGACCATACAGATGATACGTGATATGGACAACGGGGCACTGATGCTCATGGAAATAAACCCACGACTCGGAGGAGGGGCGGTGTGTGCCGTACAGGCCGGAGCAGACATCCCGTCAATGATCATATCAGAAAGCCAGGGCCTTACACCTGTAGCCTCCTGCAACTGGATTACAGGCACTGAAATATGCCGATATATGCAGGAAGTAGTATTTTTCCCCGACAACATTACACAGAAATGACCCCTAACCATACAATCATAATTGCCGAAGCCGGTGTCAACCACAACGGCAACGAAGAGATGGCCCGCCGGATGATACAGGTGGCACGTGATGCCGGTGCGGACTATGTAAAATTCCAGACAGCCGTCCCCGAACTGGTAATATCTGCCATAGCCCCAAAGGCCGCATATCAAGAAGAAACCACGGGAACAGGACAAAGCCAACTGGACATGTGCAAGGCCATACACCTTCCATTGTCAGCATACAGCGGACTGGCCGCATTATGTGACTCGGAAGGAATCAAATTCCTGAGCACACCTTTCGACCTTGTATCTATCGACTGTCTTGCCACTCTTGGCATGGACTATTGGAAAATCCCGTCAGGAGAGATAACCAACCTGCCATACCTTAGGAAAATAGCGGCAAAAGGCGGCAAGATTATAATGTCAACCGGAATGTCCACCTTACAGGAAGTTGAGGATGCCGTAAACATACTTGAAGCCGGCGGCATAATCCGCAAGGACATTGCTTTGTTGCACTGCAACACACAATACCCGACCCCAATGTCCGATGTCAACCTGCGCGCCATGGAGAGCTTGCGCAAACTCCGCACAGGCATGGTCGGCTACAGCGACCATACAGTAGGAATAGAAGTGCCTGTAGCCGCAGTGGCTATGGGTGCACAGATAATTGAAAAGCACTTCACCCTCGACAAGTCCCTACCCGGACCCGACCACCGCGCATCACTCGACCCGGCAGAACTGGCTGAAATGGTAAAGGCCATACGCAATATCGAACAGGCCATCGGATCTACACAAAAACACGTCAGCGGATCTGAACGCCCAAACATCGAAGTGGCGCGAAAAAGCATAGTGGCCGCAAGGCCGATAGCCCGCGGTGAGACACTCACCGAAGACAACATAACAGTGAAACGGCCCGGCAACGGCATCTCACCCATGAAATGGGACTCTGTGATAGGCACAAAAGCAGTCCGCGATTTTGACTGCGATTCGTTGATAGAACTGGAATGATCTGACTCATATGGGCGGACTCACAAAAACAAACGCAGCCCGGCTGCTTGACCGGGCAAAGATTCCATACGAACTCATCCCGTATGAAGTCGATGAAAACAACCTTGCCGCCGGACATGTGGCGGAATCACTCGGCGAAGACATACGCCAGGTATTCAAGACCATAGTCTTACGTGGCGAACGCACCGGATATTTTGTATGCGTCATCCCGGGAAACGAAGAGATTGACCTCAAAAAAGCGGCCAAAGTGGCCGGTGACAAAAAAGCGGACCTCATACACGTCAAGGAACTGCTGCCGCTCACCGGATACATACGCGGCGGCTGCTCTCCAATCGGCATGAAAAAATCCTTCCCTACATTCTACCACACAACAGCCCCTGCTTTTGGACATATCTTCATAAGCGCTGGCATACGCGGACTACAACTGAAGATAGACCCCGCACAATTGATCGCATACACAAACGGCCAGGTGGCCGACCTCACAGTATCATGAACAGGTTCGGCACAATATTCTCGCTTACAAGCTTTGGCGAATCACATGGACCGGCCATAGGAGGAGTGATAGACGGGATGCCCGCCGGTATAGCGATAGACCTCCAGGAAGTGCAGCGGCAACTGTCACGCCGACGTCCGGGACAATCTGCGGTGACCACATCCCGACAAGAAGCCGACAAGGTCGACATCCTATCCGGAATGCTCGATGGCGTGACCACAGGGACTCCGATAGGGTTTACAGTCGCCAACACCGCCCATCAAAGCGACGACTATTCTGAAATGGAAAACAAATTCAGGCCCTCACATGCCGACTACACATACCATATCAAATATGGCATACGCGACTACCGCGGAGGAGGACGCTCGTCCGCACGCGAAACCGTGGCTCGTGTCGTTGCAGGCGCATTCGCAAGACAGGCACTTGCCACTTTAGGCGTCAGCATATATGCATACACATCACAAGTTGGCGACATAATCCTTCCCGGACCGTATACAGCCTACGACCTGTCAGCCATTGATAACAACATGCGCTGCCCCGACGAATGTACAGCACGCCGCATGGAAGAGCTCGTGTTAAAAGTCAAATCCGAAGGCGATACCATAGGAGGCGTCATCACAGGGGTGATACGCGGAATGCCTACTGGAATCGGAGAACCGGTATTCGGACGCCTGAATGCAATGCTGGCATCAGCCATGATGGGCATCAACGCAGCCAAAGGTTTTGATATAGGCATGGGATTTAATGGTGTCGGACACCGCGGAAGCGAAATGGTTGACACATTCATTCCAGGAAACCCCGACAAAATAGCCACTATGTCAAACCATTCAGGCGGCATCCAGGGCGGCATCTCCAACGGCAATGACATATATTTCCGGGTCGCATTCAAACCCGTGGCAACACTCATGCGAGATATAGACACTGTCGATATTAACGGCAAAGCTACTGTCCTGCACGGACGCGGCAGGCATGACCCATGTGTGCTTCCGCGCGCAGTCCCGGTTGTCGAAGCAATGGCCGCCATCACATGCCTTGACGCATACCTGATATCCAAGACAAGACACATATAGTAAGAAACATAAAAATGGGGAAATACTACCGCGACTACGCCGACTTCCTGGCTGAACGATTCGACGGCAAGGTACAGAAACTAGCAATAAATGCAGGTTTCACATGCCCCAACCGCGATGGCAGCAAAGGGACAGGCGGATGCATATATTGCAACAACCACTCCTTCAATCCATCCTACTCCCCCACCCCGCTTGACATACGCCAACAAATAGAGCATGGCCGGGCATTCTTTAGACGCAAATACCGCGACATGCGGTATCTGGCATATTTCCAGGCATACACCAATACCTACAACGACATTTCCCGCTTGATGCCTCTCTACCTGGAAGCAGTCGAGGATGACGATATTGTAGGACTTATCATTGGCACCCGTCCCGACTGTATGCCTGATGCCCTGCTAAAAGGACTACAGGACATAAACCGGAAAAAACGCGTCATTATCGAATACGGTGTCGAGACATCACACAACAGCACCCTACAATTAATAAACCGCTGCCACTCATGGGAAGACGCCACCGATGCCATAGCCCGCACATCCGTTGCCGGTCTAGATATCGGCATACATTTGATAATGGGCCTTCCTGGAGAAGACATCCCTATGATGCTGCAGACCATCGACCGCATCTCCAGCCTCCCTATCGACACCGTCAAGCTCCATCAGTTGCAAATCCTCAGAGGCACACGCATGGCCACAGGCACATACGACATCCATACGTTCACCGTTGACGAATACATAGACATGTGCATAGCCATCATACAACGCCTGCCCAAACACATCGCCATAGAACGCTTTGTATCCTCCGCCCCCGACAACCTCCTGATATCACCACGGTGGGGTCTAAAAAACTATCAATTTACCAACCTGCTGCACAACCGCCTAGCCTCATTGCCAGAAATTACAAACGGCCATCAAAAAGACATCCTACTTTAGGAAAAGCTGGATACCAGAAGTCCATAGCCCGATGAATCATTAGACGGACCGTTCCCAGAAATATTGGGTCAGCTGATCCATGTCGCCTTCCGGCAGTCTCGGAAAACCATATAAAATAAAAGAGCCTGTATCTGAAATACAGGCTCTTACTGCTTTTGTCATTGTCGGGGTGACTAGACTCGAACTAGCGACCTCACGCCCCCCAGACGCGTACTCTAACCAACTGAGCTACACCCCGATAGGTTTTCAAAAGCGATGCAAAGGTAGCTACTTTTTTTGAACTGACAAAATGTTGTAATATATTTTTCACACTTTTTCACATTGACAAATTCACAATAAATACTTATATGACTAATATCCAACCCATTGTCATCACCGCCAGCAATTCAGCCACCCCGACCGAAACCGCAACTTGAAATATCAATGCGCCACACCCCAGCCACAGCCCCGACATATTGTTTTAATGCGGAAATTTTCGTACCTTTGTAGTGTTTTTCACTTGTATAACACAACAATATGTCAGAAGAAGAAAAAGGACAATACGGCGCGGAGTCAATCCAGGTCCTGGAAGGCCTGGAAGCAGTACGCAAGCGCCCTGCAATGTATATAGGCGACATAAGCGCAAAGGGCCTCCACCATCTCGTATACGAAGTGGTGGACAACTCTATCGATGAGGCCCTTGCTGGTTACGCCAGCAGCATAAGCGTCACAATCAACGAAGACAATTCCATCACTGTAATTGATGACGGACGCGGCATACCGGTTGACATGCACCCAAAAGAGCACAAAAGCGCACTTGAAGTCGTGCTTACAGTGCTGCATGCCGGAGGCAAATTCGATAAAGGCTCATACAAGGTCTCTGGCGGACTCCATGGCGTTGGCGTATCATGCGTAAACGCCCTCTCGACATACCTGCGTGCCGAAGTATACCGCGACGGAAAGATATACATGCAGGAATACTCATGCGGAAAGCCCACCACTGGACTGAACATAATAGGCGAAAGCACCCATACCGGGACACGAATCACATTCAAGCCCGATGCCAGCATATTCACAGTCACCGTCTACGACTACCAGACCCTGGCCAACCGCCTGCGCGACCTCGCTTTCCTTAACGCCGGCATAACGCTGACACTCACCGATATGCGGAATATCGATGCCGAAGGCAACCCTCACTCGGAAACATTCTACTCCAAAAACGGTCTCAGCGAATTCGTAAAATACATCGATGCCAGCAAAGAACCCCTGATCGACGAAGTCATACACCTCAATACCGAACGCCAAGGCATACCGGTCGAGGTGGCGCTGACATACAACAGCACATACAACGAGAACGTATACTCATTTGTCAACAACATCAACACCATCGAAGGCGGTACGCACCTTACAGGATTCCGCCGCGGACTGACATCCACACTCAAAAAATACGCCGAAGACAACAAGATGCTTGAGAAAGTGAAAGTCGACATCAACAGCGACGACTTCCGCGAAGGCCTCACAGCAGTCATCTCCGTCAAAGTGATGGAGCCGCAGTTTGAGGGACAGACCAAGACCAAGCTAGGAAACAACGAAGTCATTGGCGCCGTACAGACCGCTGTAAGCGAAGCACTGCGCACATTCCTCGAAGAGCATCCCAAACAGGCACGCACTATCGTCGACAAAGTGATAGTCGCTGCCCAGGCACGCCATGCCGCATACAACGCACGCGTAAAAATCCAGCGCAAATCACCCCTTTACGGAGGCGGACTCCCAGGAAAACTAGCCGACTGCTCTTCACGCACAGCCGAGGACTGCGAACTGTTCATTGTCGAAGGTGACTCCGCAGGCGGCAGCGCAAAGCAGGGACGCGACCGCCAGTTCCAGGCAATACTGCCATTGAGAGGAAAGATCCTCAACGTAGAAAAAGCCATGGACCACAAGATATTCGACAATGAGGAAATCACAAACCTGTTCCGTGCCATGCGCGTGACCATAGGCACCGAAGACGACCCAAAAGAAGCAAACCTCTCCAAGCTGGCATACCACAAGATCATAATCATGACCGATGCCGACGTCGATGGTGCACACATAGCCACCCTGCTCATGACATTCTTCTTCCGCCGCATGCGGCCCATAATAGAGCAAGGATACCTATATCTGGCAACACCGCCGCTATACAAATGCATCATAGGCAAGACCGAAGAATACTGCTGGAACGACAACCAGCTTAAGCGCTTCATCGCCGACCACGGCGAAAAAGTGAAAGTCCAGCGGTTCAAAGGTCTGGGCGAGATGAGCGCCGCCGAACTCCGCGACACCACCATGCATCCCGAACACCGCATGCTGAAACAAGTAAACATCAGCGATGCCGCCGAAGCCGACCGCATATTCTCCATGCTGATGGGCGAAGACGTAGGCCCGCGCCGCGACTTCATTGAAGAAAACGCCGCATACGCCAACATAGACGCATAAGGCCACACACAAGGCGCGGGTACAACAAACTGGCCCCGCGCCTTGTTGATTTTATAACATAATCCACTTTCACTGCATAAGGCACACATCGACAATATGTGCCCAAGCAACAAAAATCCACCCGACAATGGCAAAAAAGGCAACATCAAAAAACACAAAGCGCAAGGCAGCAGAACTACGTGCCGCCATCGACAGCTTCGTGTCTAACCAGGAAAACAACACATTCAACTATCGCCAGGTGTCACACTCAATCGGTGTGGATGACACCTCTTCACAGCGCACTATAGCCTTATACCTGGCCGAACTGGCCTTCGATGGCGACCTTATAGAAGTCTCGCCGGGAAAATACAAAGCCCCGCAAAGGTCATCCGTCACAACTGGAGTATTCATAAGGCGTTCAAACGGAAAGAACAGCGTAACCACCGACACCGATGGCGAAGTGATTTTCGTGGCAGAACGAAACTCGATGCACGCCCTTAACGGCGACCGTGTACGCGTAAACATAGCAGCACGCCGGAAAGGCATCGAGCCTGAAGCAGAAGTGATTGAGATCATCGAGAAAAAAGACCAGACATTCACAGGCACACTGAAAGTGGACAAGCACTTCGGATACCTTACCACCGACTCTAAATTCCTTGCCAACGACATCTTCATCCCAAAGGCAAAACTGCGCGGAGGAAAGACCGGCGACAAGGCTGTAGTGAAAATAACCGGATGGGAAGACGATGCCAAAAATCCAAAAGGGGAAGTGATCGCCATACTTGGACGTACCGGTGAAAACAATGCTGAAATCCACGCCATCCTTGCCGAATACGGTCTGCCGTACAAATATCCTGAAGCCGTAGAAAAGGCCGCAGCAAAGATCGACGCAGGAATCACCGACGAAGTGGTGGCCGCCCGCGAGGACATGCGTGAGGTCACGACATTCACCATCGACCCCAAGGACGCAAAAGACTTCGACGACGCCCTTTCGATAAGGCAACTTCCGTCAGGCAACTACGAGATAGGCGTACACATTGCCGATGTGACGCACTACGTCACACCCTCCTCAAT